>CATXYA010000022.1 GCA_958403605.1 uncultured Oscillospiraceae bacterium | reverse complement strand
GCTCACATTTCTTTGTTTCCATTAAAATCAGCAAGGCATCTTCCAAATAGCGGTAGGTCTTTGTCTCTTTGATCAGGCCACAGTCTGACAGATCCATCAAAAACACCTCCAACAAGGAAAGGAAGTAAAAAAATGGTATTGGTAACCTCAGCCAATGGCCGGGTGGGCCGGCTGGTCGTTCGGGAATTGGTGAAAAAAGGCTTTGAGATCCGGGCACTGGATATCGATCCTGCCGCCGCGAGCCTAAAAGAATTGGGCGTCCGGGAAGTCGCTGTCGGTGACGCGTCAGACCCCAAGGTGGTGCAGCGGGCCATGGAGGGGATCGAGCAGGTGGTTTACATTCCGCCCATGCTGTCCTTTGCGGAAACGGAAATGGCCGATCTTGCCACGGACGCCGCCCTGACGGCCGGCGTAAAGCACTATGTGATGCTTTCCGTTGCCCACCCCAATTTAAGCAAGCTCCTGCAGCACACCCAAAAGCTGAAGGCCGAAGAGCATCTGAAATACCAGGGCTTTCGCCATGATTGGAATTTCACGATTTTACAGCCGCTGCATTACACCCACAATGTCCCCGTCAAGCAAATGGCGGAAACAGGGATCTATCCCAATTTTAAACCGCTGCATAAGAAGCTGGGCTATGTGGACGGCATCGACGTGGCCCAGGCCACGGCAAAGGTGCTGCGGGAAGGCGAAAAACACTGCTATGCCACCTACGAGCTTTGCGGCGACAACCATCTTTCCATTCTGGAGATCGCCGCCCTGTTTCAGAAAGTCAGCGGCCTGCCGCTGGAGACCACCTATACCCCGCGGGAAAATTTCTGGCGGGATTTTCCAAACTTTGTGGGAAGCGGCGGCGACAGTTACGCCAGGGCCGCCGTCATGGCGATCCGGGATACTTACAACGACTATGGCTTTGACGCCAACTGCAATGTGCTGGAATGGCTGCTGGAGCGCCCCAGCACCAAAATGGAGGACTATCTTCGGCGGGAGCTGCGGGCGCTGGGCATCGAGCCGATCGCTTGATGGTCACTGCCATTATACGGAAAGAAAACAAAAAATTCAATGGCAAGGGAGCGTGAATCATCATGAAGAATTTGGAACGGCTTGGATTGGGCACCATGGGCATGTCGCGCAGGAATGGGGACGCCTCCATCAAAACGATCCACGCGGCACTGGACGCGGGCATGACGCTGTTCAATACCGGCGATTTTTACAACGGCGGCCAGAGCGAGTTGGTTTTCGGCAAAGCGGTGCAGGGCATCGCTCCGGAGCGGTACTTCCTGTCCGTAAAATTCGGCGCCCTGCCCGCTCCGGAGGGACACAACTATGGGCTTGATATGGACCCCTTCCATATCAAAGGGTATCTCACCTATTCGATGACCCGCCTGGGCCTCGACCACATCCACCTCTATCAGCCTGCCCGGATGGATACGGAGATCCCCATTGAAGAGGTGATGGGCGTCATGGCGGATCTGGTAAAAGCGGGCTATATCAGCCATGTGGGGTTATCTCATGTAACCGCGGAGGAGCTGCGCCGCGCGCATGCCGTCCACCCGGTCCACACGGTGGAAATGAGCTATTCGCTCATCGACAGAAGCATCGAAAAAGACCTCATCGAAACCGCACGGGAGCTGAAGATCAACGTTCTGGTCCACGGCATTACCGCCAATGGACTGCTGCGGGACCACGTGCTGAAAAACGGGCCGGACCCTCGAAACCCGCTGCTTGTTCCGGAAAATTTGGAAATGGTCCGCAAGCTGGAAGCCATTGCCGACGGCAAGGGGATGACGCTCTCCCAGCTGGCGCTGGCCTGGAGCCTGGCCAAATATCCTCATGTACAGAGTATCGTCGGCACCAGCGACCCACATCATCTGCAGGGCTTTGTGGACGCCCTGCAATATGAGCTCACGCCGGAGGACGTTGCCGCCATCGAGCAGGCAATGCCGGAGGACAAGATCGTGGGGAAGGACACGCGCATCCACCTGTTTACCAACGGCGCCTGGATCACAAAATGATGGCGTCCGGCCGCAGGCAGGGGCAGGCACCAATTGCGCAGCGGCGGGCGCTGATCTCAACAGGGAGGGATCTTATGAAGCTGATCACGATCGAGGAGCACTACACGTCAAACAGGGTCTCGCAAAAGATCCAGGACATCCTGGCCGGAAAAGCAGGCGGCTCCGCCGCCGCGGGTAATGCCGCACCGGACGGCCCCGGCCCGGCGGCCTCCCGTCTCAGCCACATGGATGCCCATGGCATCGACACCCAGATCATCAGCATCGCCGACGCGTTGCCGGCGGCGATGGAACCCCAATACGCAGTGCCGCTTTGCCGGGAACTCAATGACGAGCTGGCCGAGTTGGTGAAACGGTATCCGGGAAGGCTTTATGCCTTTGCCCATTTGCCGCTGAGCAGCCCCCCGGAGGCCGCCGCAGAGCTGGAGCGCTGCGTGAAAGAGCTGGGCGCCGTGGGCGCGATGCTTTCCGGCCATGTTCAGGAGCTGCCCTATGACGACGCGCACTATTTCCCGGTTTTTGAAAAAGCGCAGGAACTGGACGTGCCGGTGTATCTGCATCCCGGTGCGGTGCCCCAGGCGGTGGTGAACGCCTATTATAAAGGGGCGTGGGACGCGCGCACGACCGCTCAGCTGGCGGGCTTCGGCATGGGATGGCACTATGATGTGGGGCTGCAGGCGGTGCGGATGATGGCAGCCGGCGTGTTCGACAAATTGCCGAGGCTGAAGATCATCCTGGGGCATTGGGGGGAGCTGGTTTCCTTTTATATGGACCGGCTGGATGAAATGCTGGACGCGGGCGGCGCGCCCGGGAAAAAATACAGCGGCTATTTCAAGGAAAACATCTATGTAAACCCGTCCGGCATGCTGTACTCGGGGCAGTTCCGGTACTGTATGGAGACCTTTGGCGCCGAGCATATCCTGTGGGGGGAGGATTACCCCTACCGCCAAAAGGACGACATCAGAACTTTTCTGGAAGGCTTTGACCTTGCACAAGAGGACCGCGAAAAGATCGCCCATGGCAATGCGGAACAATTGCTGCGTCTGGATCGATAGTCCAAACGTCAACAGATCGTAACGGAGGGAAGTCCACGCTTTATCCTGAGAGAAAAGCCTTGGCCGGGCATCCAGCCCCGCAGACGGCGCTTGCCCAACGCATCCATACCATGCGGATGCCGCTGATGGAGCAGGCCGCGCCCATCACCGCAAGCGCCTTGCACCGCGCCTTTTGCGAAGGTTGGGACGCCTGCAACGACCGGTATTTCGGACACCGCCAAACGGTGAGCGGCGTCGTTTTGTGGATGGGGGATGATATCCACCATAAGCCTTCCATCCAGCTGTCGGACTCTGCGGAGGGAAACTGCTGTGTTCACTGTGTGCTGATCTCCGAAAAAGGAACCGGCAGCGTCCGGGTGGGAGACCGCGTCACCATGCAGGGCAACTATCTGGAATGCCACCCCAAATTCGGTGTGGTGCTCAAGTATAGCGAGCTCGTGTCAGAGCCCTGATCTCCCGCACGCGGCCCCGGAGATGCCCTTTCAAAACGAAAAAAGCCCGGCGGTCCGTGAGGACCGCCGGGCTTTTTACATTTTCCGGATGCTGCTGCTCCCGCGCCGCCCCCCTGAGGCGGGCCGCGCGGCTCACCCCAGTGCCGGGTCCGGGGGACAGGCGGTGGCGTGCTCGACGAATTCTGTGTCGTACACCCTGGTGACGGGCTGGGCGATGGTGCCGTCCAGCATGCCCGTGACGGTGCGGATGCTGTCCAGCCCCATCTCGTACAGGGGCTGGCGCACGCCGGTGATGCGCGGGCCGGTGTACTCGTCGTCCGGCACGCGCTGGTTGTCGAAGCCCACCACGGACATGTCCTCGGGCACACGGCCGCCCATGTCCAAAATGCCCATCACGGCGCGCCCGGCGATGCGGTCGCTGCTGCAGAAGATGGCCGTGGGGCGGAGATGGGGCGGCTGGCGCATCAGCTCCTGCGCCATGCGGTAGGCGGAATCGTAATCGTTGAACACGTTGCGCAGATAATCGTCGCGGATGATGAGGCCGCTGTTCTGCATGGCCTGGGTGTAGCCGTTGAAGCGCTCCAGGTTGACCTTTTTGTTGGGGTCGCCCATGAAGTGGGCGATGCGCTTGTGCCCCTGGCGGATCAGGTATTCCACGGCGCTGCGCGCGCCCTCCTGGTTGTTCACCAAAAACTGGTTCACCGGCAGGGCCTGGAAGTTGTTCTCGATCAGCAAAAAGGGGAAGTGCACCGCGTGCAGATGCTCAATGAGGGGCTGGTCGGAATACAAAGAGCCGTAGAGGATGATGGCGTCGGAGACGCCGTTCGTCAAAAACTGGATGTACTGGTCCCGGTACTGCTGCTCCTTGCCCAGGCTGCAGAAAAAGACGTTGCGCCCGGCGGAAAAAGCCCCGTCTTCGATGCCGCGGATCAGCTCGGTGAAAAAGGGCGAGTGCAGATTGCGCAGCAAAATGGCGATGGACCCCGCCTGGCGGCGCACCAGCGAGCGCGCCGCGTTGTTGGGGAAGTACCCCAGAGATTTGATGGATTCCTGAACGCGCTGGCGCAGCTGGGGCGAGACGTTGTCGGCGCCGTTGATGACGCGGGAGACCGTCCCCAGGGACACGCCGGCGTGCTTCGCCACTTCTTTTACCGTCACCATAGCCAAAAAAGCACCCGCCTTATCTGAAAATTGCCTCTCCGCTGCAGGAGAAGGGGGGGAGGAAAAGTGAAAACGTTTCACTACGGCTATTATATCATACCTGAAATAGGGGTTGCAAGCCCACTCGGAAAAATTTTCATGAAACGTTTTCATTTTGGAGTTTAAGCAATTTGCACAAAAAATCAAACTATTTCTCGGATAAAGTGGAGAATGAAGAACTTTTTGTTGCAAAAATGCTTCTCAGGTGCTATTATGAGCTTGCAAACAGATGAAAACGTTTCATCAAAAACGAACCGGCCGGTTTGTCCTGTCAATGCGTCCATCTGTTCTCAGAAAAGTCGTTTGGAAACCATCCATATTTTTAGGAGGAAGTACCATGAAAAAAGCGATCAGCCTTGCAATCGCGGCAGCTTTGTCGCTGGGCCTGCTGGCCGGCTGTTCCGGAGCCTCCGGCTCTGGGGCCGCGTCCGCACCCGCCGGCAGCACCGGCACCGGCGGTGCGAAAACCGAAGAAAACGTCACCATCCGTTTCTGGGACGGCAACTGGAACGAAGAGACCTTCAAAAAGGTCCAGGAGCTGTGGGCCGCCGAGCACCCCAACATCAAGCTGGAGGGCGAATTCCTGGTGGACAACGGCATGAGCGACAAATACACCCTGGCGCTGCAGAACGGCACCGCCCCCGATGTGGTGGCCTGCGCCCTGGACTGGACGACCACCTTCGGCAACGCCGGCCTGCTGGCCCCGCTGGACGAGTACATCGCCCGTGACAGCGTGGACGTCGGCCAATACGTGCAGGGCGCCATCGACGCCTCCACGGTGGACGGCAAGCTGTACGCGCTGCCCTTCCGCAGTGAGACCTACACCCTGTTTTACAACAAAGACCTTCTGGCCGCGGCGGGCTTTGACAAGGCCCCCGAGACCTGGGACGAAGTGAAGGAGATCGCCGCCGCCTGCACGCAGGGCGACGTGGCCGGCTACGGCCTGTGCGGCGCCAACTACGGCAACTTCTCCTTCCAGTACATCACCATGCTGCGCTCCTCGGGCGGTACCGTCCTGAACGGCGACAACACGCAGTCCACCCTGGGCAGCGACGTGGCGCTGCAGACCGCCCAGCTGTACAAGGACCTGGCGGCCTACGCCCCGGCCAGCATGCTGGAAAACGACAACGTGGCCAACCGCACCCTGTTTGCCAGCGGCAAGATCGCCATGTACCTGTCCGGCATCTATGACGCGCCCGAGATCATCAAGGCCAACCCCGACCTCAACTTTGCCTGCGCCATGGTGCCCACCCAGAACGGCGCCGAGCGCTCCAGCATTCTGGGCGGCTGGTCCGTGGCTGTGTCCGAGTGTTCGAAAAACAAAGACGCCGCGTGGGAGTTTGTGAAATTCCTCACCAGCCCCGAGGTGGCCGCTGTGTACACCAACACCTTCACCGGCACGGGCGATCCCGCCGTGGGCTTTGCCGGTGTGGCCGCCGAGATCGTACAGCCCAACGCCGACGCGCTGGCCTATGCCAAGGCTCTGCCCAGTGTGGGCGCCATCGTGGGCATCCGCCAGGCCATCTTCGACGATCTGTCCCAGACGCTGTCCGACAGCATGACCGTGGAAGACGCCGTCGCCCAGCTGGACACCGACGTCAACAAGCTGCTGGCGGGCTGAGCTTGGCCCCGGCATCCCCGCAGAGATGAGTGACAGGACCGGGCGGGTCTCCCGGCGGGCGGCCCGCCCGGTCTTTCTTTAAAGGAGTGAGGATGAAAATCATGATGAACAAGATCAAACGGTCCGGCGTGCTGTATGTGGTGCCCGCGTTCCTGATCGTGGCGCTGGTGATGCTGTATCCGCTGATCTACACGCTGACGATGGGCTTTTTTCAGAACACGCTGTTCATGAAAGCTCCGGAATTCTGCGGGCTGGACCAGTACGTGAAATTGTTTGGGGACGCGGTGTTCCGCGGCTCCATCGTCCATACGCTGGTGTGGACCGTGGGCAGCGTGGCGCTGCAGTTTTCGCTGGGCTTCGCCATGGCCATGGTGCTGCACCAGGCTTTTGTCAAGGGCAAAACGGTGCTGCGCATTTTGCTGATGGTGCCCTGGGTGCTGCCCAGCATCATCGGTTCCGCCGTGTGGAAATGGATGTACAACGCCGATTACGGCATCATCAACTTCGTGTTCAAGGCCCTGGGCCTCATCAGCGAGAACCGCACCTGGCTGTCCTCGCCCAAAACGGCCATGGCCGCCATCATCGCCGTCAACGTGTGGAAGATGTTCCCCTACGTGATGCTGATGCTGGAGGCGGCGCTGCAGGGCGTCTCCAAGGATTTGAAGGAGGCCGCCGTCATCGACGGCGCGGGCAAATTCAAAATTTTCACCAACGTCACCTGGCCCGCCATCGCCCCGCAGTGCTACTCGGTGCTGCTGCTGATGACGGTGTGGACCCTGAACGCCTTCACCTTCGTGTACTCCCTCACCGAGGGCGGCCCCGCGCACTCCACCGAAGTGATGGCGATGTTCATTTATAAAAAAGCTTTTACCGACTACGACTTCGGCCTGGCGTCCGCCGCCAGCACGATCCTGTTCCTGCTGTGCATGGCCGTCAGCTTGGTTTATATCCGCAGGACGAACAAGGAGGACGCGTGATGAAGACAAAACGCTTGTTCGGCAAAAATTATGTTTGGCAGGGCACGACGTACCTCATCCTGCTGGGGATGATCGTCATCGCCATCTTCCCCGCCATCTGGATGCTGTCCACCTCCATCAAGGACGTCACCGAGCTGTACGACATCCCGCCCGAGATCATCCCCGACGCGCCCACGTTCCAAAACTACGTCAACGTGCTGCACAACGCGAAGATGTACCAGGCGTTCTTCAACAGCGTGCTCATCACCGTCAGCGTGGTGGCCCTGACGCTGTTCATCAGCGTATTGGCGGGCTACGGCTTCGCGCGGTTCAAGTTCAAGGGCTCCGGCGTTTTGAAGGTGGGGCTGCTGTTTGGGCAGATGGTGCCCGGCGTGGTCATCATCATCCCGCTGTACTTTTTGTTTTCCAAGGTGGGCCTGCTGGACACCCACATCTCCCTCATCATCGCCGATATGGCCCTCACCATCCCCATGGGTGTCATCATGCTCAGCTCCTTTTTCGCGGGCGTCCCGCGGGAGCTGGAGGAGGCCGCCAAGATCGACGGCTGCACGGGCCTGGGCGCGCTGTTCCGCGTGGTGCTGCCCGTGGCCAAGCCCGGCATGATTTCGGTGGCCATCTACACCTTCATCAACGCCTGGGAGGAATTCCTCTTCGCGCTGAACCTGACCACCTCCAGCAGCACGCGCACCCTGCCCATCGCCATCAGCATGTTCTCGGGCGAATTTGCGGTGGATTGGGGTTCTACCATGGCCGCCGCCGCGGTGGTGGCGCTGCCGGTGCTGCTGCTGTTCCTGCTGTGCAACCGCTACTTTGTCCAGGGCATGGCCGACGGCGCGGTGAAGGGCTGACGCCCGCCGCGCTCACACATCCCCGCGCAACGATCAAAATATGGGAGGCGCTTTATGGAAGTTTGCTGTGAACGCGTATTGGACAAGGTGCGCACGGGCTCCAACCCCGCGGCCCTGCGCATCACCGACATGAAATTGTGCAAGGTGGACCTGCCCCCCTGGGGCTGCTGGCTGCTGAAATTGGAGACGAACCAGGGCATCTGCGGCTTCGGCGAGATGCGCGACGGCGCCAGCCCCACCTATTTGAAGCTGCTGAAAAGCCGCCTGGTGGGCGAAAACCCCTGCGAGGTGGACCGCCTGTTCCGCAAGATTAAGCAGTTCGGCGGCCAAAGCCGCCAGGCGGGCGGTGTGTGCGCCGTGGAGCTGGCCCTGTGGGACCTGGCGGGCAAGGCCTACGGCGTGCCCGTCTATCAATTGCTGGGCGGGCGCTTCCGCGACAAGGTGCGCCTGTACGCCGACACCCACATCGAGACGGGCCGCGCCACAGGCGAGCTGATGGACCCCAAGGACGTGGGCCGCATTTTGAAGGGCTTTATGGACGACGGCTACACCGTTTTGAAAATCCTCAGCGTGGAGCTGCTGATGGCCCAGGAGGGCAACTACAGCGGCCCGCTGGACTGGGTGGAGCAGCTGCGTGTGGCCGAGGACAAGGTGCGCCGCGTGGCCCAAAGCGGCACCCGCGCCCAGGTGGCGGCCGCCAACGCCGAGCTGTACGATTTCAACCGCATCCCCCATCCCTTTACCAACATGCACGTCACCGAGCAGGGCCTGGACGCCCTGGAAGCCTACGTGGCGCAGGTGCGGGACGTCATCGGCTACAAGGTGCCGCTGGCCATCGATCACTTCGGCCACTTCCCCCTGCCGGACGCCATCAAGATCGCCCGGCGGCTGGAGCGGTTCAACCTGGCCTGGCTGGAGGACCTGCTGCCCTGGTACCTCACCGAACAGTACCGGGAGCTGAAACACGCCACCACCGCGCCCATCGCCACCGGCGAGGACATGTACCTGGCCGAGACGTTTGAGCCGCTGCTGGCCGCGGGCGCACTGGATCTGGTGCACCCGGACATCCTCACCTCCGGCGGCATTCTGGAGACGAAAAAGCTGGGCGACCTGGCGGCCAAATACGGCGCCTCCATGGCTGTGCATATGTGCGAAAGCCCCATCGCCAGCCTGGCCGCGGCCCACATGGCCACCGCCAGCGAAAACTTCTTCGCCCTGGAGCACGATTCCTTCGATTCCCCCTGGTGGGAGGACCTGATCATCGGGCCGGTGAAGCCCATGGTGGAGCACGGCTTCGCCCGCGTCACCGACGCGCCGGGCCTTGGCATCGAGGACCTGAACGAGGACCTCATCCGCGAGCACGGGCCCCAGCAGGGGAAAGACGTGTGGGTGTCCACCGACGCGTGGGACGGCGAGACCTCGCTGGACCGCCTGTGGAGCTGAAGGGGGCGGCGGCATGATGCGTCTTGCTTACGGCCAGCTGAAGACCGTGGACCGGGAAACCCTGCTGAACGCCCGGCAGCTGGGCGTGGACCGGGTACAGTTCAACCTGCCCTACGACCTGCCCGCGGAAACGCTGTGGCGCTATGACGACCTGGCCCGCTTCAAGGAGCGGTGCGACGGCTATGGCGTCACCGTGGAGGCCATGGAAAACCTGCCCATCTCCTTTTACGACAAGGCCATGCTGGGCCTGCCGGGCCGGGACGAGCAGATCGAGAACGTGTGCGAGTCCATCCGCAATCTGGGCCGCGTGGGCATCCCGGTTTTGGGCTACCACTTTTCGCCGTCCTTTGTCTGGCGCACCGAAAACCGCGCGCCCGTGGGCCGCTGCGGCGCCAGGGTGCAGGTGTTCGACCTGGCCCGCCAGCGGCAGGGCATCGACGACATGGCCGATTTCGGCCAGCGCCGGGACGTGCCCATCGGCGCCGAGCAGCTGTGGGACAATTTCGCCTATTTCATGAAGCGCGTCATCCCCGTGGCCGAGGAGTACGGCGTCACCATGGCGCTGCACCCGGACGACCCGCCCCTCGAAAGCCTCTCGGGCATCGCCCGGCTGTTCATCAGCGTGGAGAGCTACAAGCGCGCCGAACAGATCGTCGCCAGCCCCAACTGGGGCCTGCTCTTCTGCATCGGCACTTTCTCGCAGATGGCGGGCGGCGCGGCCAACGTGTTTGAGGCCATCCGGGAGTTCGGCCCCCGGGGCAAGCTGATCTACGCCCACATGCGGGACGTGCGGGGCACGGTGCCCAGCTTCCGCGAGTGCTTTTTGGGCGAGGGCAATTTTGACCCCTTTGAGGTGGTCTATGCCCTCAAGCACAGTGGCTTCGGCGGCTTCCTCGTCAGCGACCATGTGCCCGGCATCGAGGGCGACACCGAATGGGGCCACCGCGTGCGCTACGCCGACACCGCCTATCTGCGCGGCCTGATGGAGGCCATCGACAAAATGGAGCGGAAGGGGTAGGCCCGTGGGCGCCCCCTCATCCGCTTCGCTGCGCTCAGCACCTTCCCCCAGCGGGGCAATGTCATCAACTTAAGGATTCTTTGTCCTACAAGTAATTCGGTGGAGCGTCAAAGGAAATATCAGGAAACATTCCTGTATCCTGCTTACTGCTTCCCATTTCGCAGGAGGAATATTCTTTCTCGGTCCCGAGAAAGAACCAAAGAGGGGCCAGGGGGCATTGCGAGGCCCCCTGGCGACCCCCACGCTAAACAAGGAGGGCCCA
>CATXYA010000021.1 GCA_958403605.1 uncultured Oscillospiraceae bacterium | reverse complement strand
GTACCTGATGGATGAGCCGACCACCGGCCTTCACCCCCAGGACATCGAACATTTCCTGGTGCTGCTGGACCGCATGGTGGACGCCGGCAACACCGTCCTGGTGGTGGAACACAGCCAGCAGCTCATCCGTCACTGCGATTGGGTGGTGGACCTGGGCCCGGAGGGCGGCGAGCACGGCGGCGAGATCGTCTTTACCGGCACGCCCGCGGCGCTGAAGCAATCGGCAAACAGCGTCACTGCGCGCTATTTATAAGCGCGGGGATGCCATGTTGTGATAGAGATAGGCAGGCCCGTGGGCGCCCCCTCATCCGTCAGCCGCGCAGCGGCTGCCACCTTCCCCCACCGGGGGAAGGCTTACGCGGGCGGCTTCGCCGCCCTGCTACTACTTCATTATCTTTACGCAAGCATACAGCGATGTTGTTTTCCGCGAAAGCAAGGAAAAACAAAAGCCTTCCCCCGGTGGGGGATCGCGCCCGCAGGCGCACAAGGTGAATTGGCCCGCAGGGCCAAGAGAAAGTCCCCTGGGGGATTTCGGAGGCCAACCGCCGCAAAGCGGCGGCTCTTAGGCCGGAGATAGGTGCTGAGCACAGCGAAGCGGATGAGGGGGCGCGCAGTGAGCTTTCCATTTCTATAAGCCAAAAAGGGCGCGTTTTGCAACGCGCCCTTTTTATGGTCGTTATTTCGTTTTCCAGAAGTGCACGCTGAACGGTTCCAGCACGCTGCCGCCGCCAAAATCGTGATACGTGCCGTCGATGAGGTCGTCCGCGCAGCCCGCGCCCGCGTCGAAGTGGGCGGTAAACGGCTCGGCGCCCGCGTTGACGGCCACCAGCACCCGCTCACCCTCCGCCGCGCGCTCAAAGATCAGCTGCTGGTTCGTGAGCAGCACCTGGCGGTAAGAGCCGCAGCACAGCGCCCTGCTGCCCCGGTGCGCCTTCGCCAGCCGGGCGAGGAAGGCCGTCAGTTCGGTCTCCTGGGGCTGTTCCAACGCCGGACGCAGCGCGGCGTCGCCCTGGGCCTTGTCGCCCTCGATGCCCCACTCGCTGCCGTAATACAGGCACGGGATGCCCGGCATGCCGAACAGCATGCCGTACAGCGGCTGCAAATGCCGCTTTTCCTGCAGGATGGAGGCGATGCGCGACACGTCGTGATTGTCCGCAAAGGCCAGCAGATGCTTGCCCTTGTACAGCGTCCAATTCTCAGGCCCAAACTGACGGTTGAGGCTGAAGCCGATCTCGAACATGTTGAGGCTGTTGAAGCTGGAATACAGGCCTTTGTAGCACTCGTAATTGGTACAGGAATCCAGCATGCCAGCACCCACACGCTGGTTGTAATCCCCGTGCAGCAGTTCTCCCAGCAGGAAAAACTCCGGCTTGAGGCCGTCCACAAAGCCGCGCAGGCGGCGCAGGAAATCCGGCTCCAGGCTGTAGGCTACGTCCAGCCGCAGGCCGTCAATGCCGAATTCCTCTACCCAGCCCTGTACGGCGCTGAAAAGGTGCTGCACCACGTCCTCGTTATGCAGGTTCAGCTTCACCAGCTCGTAGTGCCCTTCCCAGCCCTCGTACCACAGACCGTCGTTGTAATTGTCGTTGCCGTCAAAATTGAGGTGGAACCAATCCTTGTAGGGGCTGTCCCAGCGCTTTTCCAGCACGTCCTGGAACGCCCAGAAGCCGCGCCCCACATGATTGAACACGCCGTCCAGCACCACCTTAATGCCCGCCGCGTGCAGCGCATCGCACACCTGCTTGAAGTCCTCGTTGGTGCCCAGGCGGCAGTCCAGCACGCGGTAGTCCCGTGTGTCATAGCCGTGGGCGTCGGATTGGAACAGCGGGGAAAAATAGACGGCGCTGATGCCCAGCTTCTGCAAATGGGGCACCCAATCCAGCACGCGCAGGATGCGGTGCTCCAGCCGGCCGTCGTTTTCGCGCGGCGCACCGCACAGGCCCAGTGGGTAGATCTGATAAAAGACTGCTTCGTCATACCACATAGAACATAAAAACTCCTTTGTTGAGACTTACGGTTAGTATACCATATTTCCGCGTTTCTTGCACAGCGCCGGACGCGTGCTGCGCCCGGTGTAATATTTTCCGCTTTTTTGCCCAACCTAATATCAGGATTTTTTCCGCGGAGCAATCAATCAGATAGAAGGAGGCAAACAGCACATGAACCCATTTTTAGAAAAACCACTGCCCATCGGTGAGCATTGGCTCGACTGGAAGGCCATCTACCCCAAGGCCTATGACAAAAACGAGACGGACCCCTACACCAAGGTGCGCATCATTTTGATGAACGGCACAGAATTTGAGGCCGTCTGGTTCAGCCAGCAGTTCCACCGCCACTGCAAGGACAACGACCTGCGCCGGGAGCTGGCGCTGTCCCGCCGCAACGAGCAGCAGCAGCAAAAGCGCATCGCCTGCCTGAAGCCTATGGACGAGACCATTTTGGAGACCACCATCGGCTATGAGCAGCTGGCGGTGGACCTGACCGCCATCCTGGCCCAGCGCGACCCGGACCCCTACGTGGTGCGGGCCATGAATCTGGCGCTGCTGGAGGACTTCGACCACCTGTACCGTTACGCCGACCTGCTGGAGCTGGAGCAGGGCGTCCACGCCGAGCGCCTGGTGGGACAATACACCGAGATCATGCCCGGCCGCCCCACCATCGCCGAGCACCGCCATCCTTTTGACAGCGTGCGCAGGGCCCGCAATTGCAAAAAGGCTTCCCCGCTCACGATCCTGGACACGTCCATCATCACGGCGGCCGAGCAGCAGACCATGAACTATTATATGAACCAGTGCGGCTTCTACACGTCCGAACGCGGGCGCAAGCTGTACCAGGAGATCGGCATGATCGAGGAGCAGCACGTCACCCAGTACGGCGCGCTCATCGACACCAAGTGCACCTGGCTGGAAAGCCTGCTGATGCACGAATATACCGAGTGCTACCTGTATTGGTCCTGCTTCAACGACGAGACGGACCGCAACGTGAAAAAGCTGTGGGAGCAGCATTTCCACGAGGAGCTGTCCCACCTGCATCTGGCCGCCGAACTGCTGAAAAAGTACGAGGGCAAGGAGTGGGGCCAGGTGATCCCCGAGGGCGAGTTCCCCGCGCTGCTGTGCTTCGCGCCGCAGAAGGAATATATCCGCAAGGTGCTGGCCGAGACGATCGAGGACACCGCCGAGCGCGAGGATGTGGTGAGCATCCACGACCTGCCGGACGACGCGGATTATTTCCACTACCAGCGCGCCGTCTGCCCGCAGGCGTCCCAGGTGCCAAGCCACCGCGTCATCGAGGAATTTATCGCCGAGCGCGGCGAGGATTACCGCTATGAGGACGCGCCCCACCCCGTCCCCGCCCTGCAAAACCGCACCAAGGACAACACGAAGCTTGCCCGCACCAAATAGCAGATCCTTTCCCGGCACCCCACCTTCGCGGTGGGGTGCTGTTTTTGTAGAGGATCATCCTTATTTTTTGTACGATTTCCCCCTATCCCCCCGCGCGGAAGAACGCTATAATAATGGTGAGAACTTTTGTCCCACCGCCGGACGTGCGGTTTTGCCGGGGCTGTTCCGCTTTTGCGGGCGGTCCCGGCCATTATTGAAAAAGGAGCGATCATTTTGGGTAAAAATGCTATCGTGGGCCAAAGCGGCGGCCCCACCTCCGTCATCAACGCCAGCCTGGCAGGCGTGTTCCAGGCGTGCCAGCGGCGCGGCGCGCCGCACGTGTACGGCATGCGCAACGGCGTGGCGGGCCTGCTGGAGCGCCGGGTCGTCGATCTCTCGGCCGAGCTGCGTTCCGCTTTGGAGATCGAGCTTTTGAAGCGCACGCCGTCCTCTTACTTAGGGGCCTGCCGCTATAAGCTGCCGGACCCCGCCCAGGATCCCTCGGGCATCTACGAACAGCTGTTCGCCGTTTTGAAGGAGCTGGACATCGGCTATTTCTTCTACATCGGCGGCAACGACAGCATGGATACCATCTGCAAGCTTTCCGATTACGCCAAGGCCATCGGCAGCGACATCCGCTTTATGGGCGTGCCCAAGACCATCGACAACGACCTGATGGTGACCGACCACACGCCGGGCTACGGCTCGGCGGCCAAATACATCGGCGTGGTGATGAAGGAGCTGGCGCGTGACGCCACCGTGTACGGCACCAATTATGTCACCATCGTGGAGATCATGGGCCGCAACGCGGGCTGGCTGACCGCCGCCGCCTCCCTGGCCAAAGCCGAGGATTGCGAGGGCGTGGACATGATCTGCCTGCCGGAGATCCCCTTCAACGTGGACCGCTTCATCGAAAAGGTGGCCCGGATGCAGAAGGACAAGGCCTCGGTGGTCATTGCCGTCTCGGAGGGCGTCAAGCTGCACGACGGGCGCTATGTGTGCGAGCTGGCGGACGACGCCCGTTTTGGGGACGCCTTCGGCCACAAGCGCCGGACAGGCACGGCGCGCTACCTCTCCAACCAGGTGGCGGCGGCGCTGGGCACCAAAACGCGCTCCATCGAGCTCTCCACCCTGCAGCGCTGCGCCTCCCACATGACCAGCCGCACCGATATCACCGAGGCGTTCCAGGTGGGCGGCGCCGCCGCCAAGGCGGCCTTTGAAGGGCATACCGGCGAGATGATCGCTCTTAAGCGGCTGTCGAATGACCCCTACCAGTGCACCACCGAGCCCCACGACGTCCACGAGGTGGCGAATTTTGAGAAAAAGGTCCCGCTGGAATGGCTCAACGCCGACCACACCGCCATGAGTCCGGCGTTTTTGGCCTATGCCCGGCCGCTGATCCAGGCCGAGCTGACGCCCGTCTTCATCGACGGCCTGCCCCGTCATATTTATTTGGAGTAACCGGCGTCAGCAAAAAGAGACCGCTCACAGAGCGGTCTCTTTTTATGTTTCGGCGTCACAGCCGCAGGCCCTTGATGTCCTTGATGCGGGAGAGGATGATGTTGCAGCTGATGCTGGCGACGCCCGGCAGCCGGTCCATCTGGTGGTGCAGCAGCGATTCCAATTCTTCCTGCGAGGCCGCAACCGCGTGGACGTGCAGCTTATTTTTGCCGGTGACGCGGTAGATCTGGGTGATGGTCTCGTTTTGGCGCAGCAGCTCTGTCACCTGCGCCAGCGTCTCCGGTTCAGTCTCGATCTCAAAATAACAGGACACGGCGCCGCTAATCTTCTGCGGGTTGATGACCGTGGTGTACTCCTCGATGATCCCCCGCTGCTCCAGCGCCTGGATGCGCATCTTCACCGCCACCCGCGACACGCCCACCTGCTGGCCGATCTCGGAATATGACATGCGGGCATTTTTGATGAGCAGCTGCAAAATTTTTTGATCCAGCTCGTCCAAACCGTCTAAGAACATCCCATTTCCTCTCTCCTTGGCATCCGTTTTTCTTATTATAACCTTTCTCCGTCAAAAAGCAATTCTTTGCTTGACAAGTGTTGCGTTGTTTTCTATAATTTTTACTAAACGAAAGTTTTATCTTTCGAATCGTAATGCAAGGAAGTGTTTCTGTGAAAGGGGATCTGACCCAGGGGCCGGTGATGAAGACGATGCTGCGTTTTGCGCTGCCCATGATCGTGGGCAATTTGCTGCAGCAATGCTACAATGTGGCCGATACGCTGATCGTGGGGCGCTTTTTGGGGGCGGACGCGCTGGCGGCGGTGGGGTCCGCCTTCACGTTGATGACCTTTTTGACCTCCATCCTGCTGGGGCTGTGCATGGGCAGCGGCGCCGTGTTTTCCATCCGCTTTGGGCAAAAGGACGAGGACGGCCTCAAGGAGGGGATGTTCGCCTCTTTTGTGCTGATCGCGCTGTTGGCCGTGCTGCTGAACGTGGCGGCCTGGGCGGGCGTGGACGGCATCCTCCGCCTCTTACAGGTCCCGCCCGCGGTCTATGGGCTGATGCGGGAATATCTGACGGTCATTTTCTGCGGCATCGCCGCCACTTTTCTTTATAACTACTTCGCTTCGCTCCTGCGGGCCATCGGCAATTCTCTGGTGCCGCTGCTGTTTTTGGCGGTCTGCGCCGTGCTGAACATCGTGCTGGACCTCTGGTTCGTGCTGGGGCTGGGGCGCGGGGTGGCCGGGGCTGCCGAGGCCACGGTACTCTCTCAGTACCTCTCCGGCCTGGGCATCGCCGTCTATACCTGGCTGCGCTTCCCACAGCTGCGTCTTGGCCGCGCCCACTGCCGTCTGCGCTGGCGCTGTGTGCGGGAGATCGGCAGCTTTTCCGTGCTCACCTGTGTGCAGCAGTCGGTGATGAACTTCGGCATCTTATTGGTGCAGGGCCTGGTGAACAGCTTCGGTACCACGGTGATGGCCGCCTTTGCCGCGGCGGTGAAGATCGACGCCTTTGCCTACATGCCGGTGCAGGATTTCGGCAACGCGTTTTCCACCTTCATCGCCCAAAACTACGGCGCCCGCCGGGAGGAGCGCATCCGCGCCGGCCTCAAGGGCGCCGTGGGCGCCGCGCTCGCCTTTTGCATCGTGATCTCGCTGGCCGTGTGGGTGCTGGCGCGCCCGCTGATGCTGCTGTTCATCAGCCCGGAGGAGACGGCCATTTTGGCCGAGGGCGTGCGCTATCTGCACATCGAGGGCGCGTTTTACTGCGGCATCGGCTGCCTGTTTCTGCTGTATGGCTTCTACCGCGCCTTGGGCAAGCCCGGGATGTCGGTGGTGCTGACAGTCGTTTCCCTGGGCACGCGCGTGGGGTTGGCCTATGCGCTGTCCGCCCTGCCCTTTTTCGGCGTGACGGGCATCTGGTGGTCTGTGCCCATCGGCTGGCTGCTGGCCGATATCATCGGCCTTGCTTATTATCAAATCAAGAAAAAGGGGTTGCTGGCCTGGGAGGCTCCTAAAACGGACTTTATTGCACAATCATAAAAATAACGGAGCATCTTTCCTCTTTTTTGTGACAAAGGGAAAATCAGAGAGAGAGTTTGTGAGAAATCTTTCCGGAGTATTTGGCAAGATTTTACAATACGAACTCGAGTACGTAGGAAATACGGGAAAAAGGGAATAAAATGTCAAAAAAAGGAGGAATAGCATGACTTTTGCGGAACGGTATTTTTGTCAGATCCCCTGGGGGGGTCTTCTTTTGCGGTGGAAACGGTGGCTTGCGGCCTGCCGGACACAAAATTTCCAGGTACAGCCGGCTCAACTCTGCTGCACAAGGTCCCGCTGGCGTGCGGAATATTTCTGGGGATTCCATTTGAGGCCCGGGCCCATCATTTTTCCTATGGAGGTGGCATTCCGTGCAGTATTCCGTTTTTGAGGAACACCTCACAACGCCGGATGGCATCAGCTATACGGCGTACGGCCTGCGGTGTACCCGGCAAATAGGGACTTCCCCGCAGGTACAAGAAATTTCTGATGTCTCCTTGGATAAAAATTTTGCCTATTCTCTGGCCGCCCAATGCAATGCGGGACAGCTGGACCCACGGCATTTTGAAAGCGTCATGGCGGATGCCGTTTTGGAGCCGTTGGAATTCTGAAAAGCACGGGGCGGGCTTGGCGTGAAAAAGGCATTTCTTGGCGGAAGCACTTGACTTTCGGGCCGAGGATATGCTATATTATTACTCGCGGCGCAAGCGCCGCCCATTATGCGGAAGTGCTGGAATCGGCAGACAGGCACGTTTGAGGTGCGTGTGTCCATGACGTGGGGGTTCAAGTCCCCTCTTCCGCACCAAAAAACCTGTAGAACACTCAGTTCTACAGGTTTTTTCTTTTTGTTCTCTTTTATAAAGATCTCTGCAATTTTCAGGCTGTCGGCTCCATGACCGGGGCTTCCGGGGCGTTTTTCTTGACGCTGGCGATGCCGTTTTCGCAGGAAGCCTTGGCGGTGTATCCTTCCGACGAGGCGATCGTTTGGCCGTTGGTGGCTGTTAAGCGGAAGCGGTATTCCTTTTGATGATCTAAATAAATTTCAAACCGGGGATGGGCGCAGGCAGGCGTGTTTTCCGCCGTCAAATTCTGCACGCCCGCCTTGGGGGCGTTGGTGCGCACACTCTCGATGCCCTTTTTGCAGGCAGCCAGCGTGGTGTAGACTTCGCTGGTGGCGATGGTCTCCCCATTGGCTGCTTTTAAATGGAAGGTATACCCCGTCGGCGTCTGATGGATCACAAATTTTCCCATAACTGCTCCTCCTTCTCCGTTCTGGAACCTTTATCTCCAGAATATCACATTTTACATAAAATTCAATGCAGTTCGTTGAATTTATTGTACAAAATCTTTTCGTTTTTCGTCGAAAACAGGTTTTTCCAAGTGTATTTCCCCGCAAACGACACATCCTAACAGCAAAAGGAGGGATATCCATGGAAAAGCATCATGACAAGCATTCCAAGCGCCAGCGCCAGGACGGCGGCGTTTGCCGCGCGGAAGAACAGCGCCCGGCGGATGGCCAAACGGCCACGACGGATTCCGTCTATGACAGCCTGGCTGCCGACGCCTGGTTCCCCGCCCTGTACGCGGACGACCTGGTGGACGACGACGTGAAGATCTACGAGCCGTGAACAGATTTTTTCACCTTATGATAAGATGGCAAGAAAAAAGGACCGCCTCAGCGGTCCTTTTTTCTTGCCATATCGCGGGCCAGCGCCGCCGCGGCGGACGCCAGGCTCCGTCTGCCGTTGCAGGCCTCCAGCAGTTTTTCCAGCGTTGCAAATTGGATGAGGCCGCCCAGGTTCATGGCGATATTTTTGAAAGGCAGGCCCTCCACCATCTGGCGGCAGATGCGCCGGTTGACGGTGGGGTTGGAGGAGATGTGCGTGTGCGTCACCGCGGCGGCCATGGCCAGCTTTTCCACAGCCCGCGCCGTGGAAGAGGCGCGCATCTCGCCCAGCGTGGTCTGCATGGTGTAGCTGCCCGGCGGCAACGGCGCGTTGCCGACCGGGGCGCGGGTGTGCAGCCGGTAGAACGCCGCATCGGGGAACCCTTCCGGCAATTCTCCGTAAGGGCCCGCGGCGCTGTGCTGCGGCGCGGGCGCCAGCTGTTCCCCCGCCGTTTCCACGCGGCCCGTCAGCCGCAGGTCCCGGCTGGAAGCGCCCACATGGACCTCATAGGTCCCCGCTTCCACCACCGCCCGGTGGGCCGTGGCGTCCCAGACCTGCAGAGCCTCATAGGGAACGGTGACCGTGACCAGCTTTTCCTCTCCCGGCTCCAGATGCGTGCGCGCATAGCCCGCCAACACCTTTTGCGGGCGGTGCACCGCGGACTGGGGACAGGAGACGTACACCTGGCTGATCTCGTCCGCCGCCCGTTCGCCCGTGTTTTTGACACTGAACAGCACCTGCAGCGGCCGCCCCTGTTCCACACGGGCGGGCAGGGCCAAGCCCCGGTAGGCAAAGATGGTGTAGGCGAGGCCGGGGCCGAAGGGGAATCGCACGTCCTTTTCCGCCTTGTCGTAATAGCGGTAGCCCACATAGATGCTCTCGTTATAGGTGGCCGCGCGCGGCCCCATGGGATAGTGCAGCGCGCAGGGGGTATCGGCCAGCTCCAGCGGCCAGGTCTCGGCCAGCTTGCCGGAGGGGGAGCGCTTGCCAAACACCAAATCGTACGTGGCCTCGCCCACGCCCTCCCCGCCCAAGGCTGTGTACAGCAGCGCCGGGACCTTGTCGACCCAGGGCGTGACCACCGGTGCGCCGCCCGCCAACACCACCACGATGTTTTTGTTGACGCGCAGCAGCTTTTTCAGCAGCCGGGTCTGATTTTCCGGCAGGGCCAGTGTGGTGCGGTCATAGGCTTCCGCCTCAAAAATTTCCGTAAGGCCCATAAAGTACAGCACGGTACGGGCCGTTTTGGCATAGGCCAGGGCCTGCTCTTCCATTTTCAGATCCGCCTGCTCGCTCTCTAAAAGGTAGCCGGGCGCGTAATTGCAGTAGGCCCAGCCGTTCTGTTTCATGGCAGCCAGCATGCCCACGGCCCGGGCGTTCACAAAGCTGGAACCGGCCCCCTGGTAGCGCGGCTTTTCCGCCAGCGCGCCGATGACGGCCACGTTCTCCTTTTCCGGCAGCGGCAGCAGCCCGTCGTTTTTCAGCAGCACCGCGCTTTCGGCGGCGGCGCGCACGGCCAGCGCGTGATGGGACGCCTGGTCACAGGGCGTTTCCTTCTGCTCCGCATGGCGCGCCACCAGCCGCAGCACCCGCAGGGCGGCCGCATCCACCGCCGCCTGCGGGATGCGCCCCGCGCGCACGGCGGCAGCCACCTGCCAGTCGGTCTCGCCGCCGGAGGCGGGCATTTCCAAATCGAGGCCCGCGGCCACGCCCTTGGGCCGGTCGTTCACCGCGCCCCAATCGCTCATCACCAGGCCGTCGAAGCCCCATTCCTCCCGCAGGATCTGCGTCAGCAGCTGGCGGTGTTCGCTGGCATAGGTACCGTTTACCCGGTTATAGCTGCACATCACCGTCTCGGGCGCCCCCTGCTTGACGGCGAGCTCGAAGGGCTTAAGATACAGCTCCCGCAGCGCGCGCTCATCCACCTCTGCCGAGACGCGAAAGCGCCAGCTCTCCTGGTTGTTGAGGGCAAAATGCTTGAGGCAGGCGGCAACGCCCATGCTCTGCACTCCGCGGATAAAGGCCGCGCCCAGTGTGCCCGCCAGCAGCGGGTCCTCGGAATAGTATTCAAAATTGCGCCCGCACAAGGGGCTGCGCTTGATGTTGACGCCCGGCCCCAGCAGCACCGACACGCCCTGGGCGCGGCACTCGGCGGCAATGGCTTTACCGATGGCCTCCTCCAGCACGGGGTCCCAGGCACAGGCCTGGGCCACGGCGGTGGGAAAGCAGGTGGCGGGGCGGCTGTGGCCGCCGTTGCGCTTTGCATGGCGGAAATCCTCCCGGCGCTCGCCGTGGGGGCCGTCCGCCAGGCGCACGGAGGGCACACCCTTGGCCGGGATGTCCTG
>CATXYA010000020.1 GCA_958403605.1 uncultured Oscillospiraceae bacterium | reverse complement strand
CTGGCGGTCGGTGTCCTTGACGGCGCGGGCGCGGGCGTGGCGCACCAGGTGCGCGGCCTGCTCTTTGTCCAGGCGGCCCGTGGCGGCCACCGCAGCAGCGGCAGCGGCGTCAAAGGTGGCGGCGTGGGTCTCCAGCCGCGGCTCTTCGCCCGTGGCCGCGGTGCCCGCGGCCACGGCGGCTTTTGCCAGCTCGCCCTCGTCGTCGCTGTCCAGCACGTCCTCCAGCGCGTCCTTCACCTTGCGCTCGTAGAGCTTGGCAAAGGTCTTGCGCACGCCCGCGGCCATGGAATAATCGAAGTTGGGCACGCCCTGGCCGCCGTGCTGGTCGTTCTGGTTGGACTGGATGGCGATGGCGGCCAGGGCGGCGTAGCTGCCGATGCTCTGCGGCTCGCGCAGGTAGCCGTGGCCGGTGGAGAAGCCGCCCTCGAACAGGCGCAGCAGATCGATCTGCGTGCAGGTGGTGGTGAGGGCGTAGAAATCGAAATCATGGATGTGGATGTCGCCCTCGGTGTGGGCCTTGGCCTGGGCCGGGGTGAGCAGATAGGCGGCGTTGTAGGATTTGGCGCCCGCGGTGCCGATCTGCAGCATGCTGCCCATGGCGGTGTTGCCGTCGATGTTGGCGTTGTCGCGCTTCATGTCGCTCATGCGGGCGTCCACGTTGGTGATCTCATCGATGGCCTGCATCAGGCTGGTCTTGGCCTCGCGGATGCGCGTGCGCTCGGCGCGGTACAAAATGTATTGCTTGGCGGCGTTTTCAAAGCCCTGGCGCATGAGCTCCTGCTCGGCGATGTCCTGGATGGCCTCGATGCGGGGCGTCTCGCCGCCCTGTTGTTCCAGCTCGGCCCCCACGGCGTTGGCCACACGGGCCGCGTCGGCGGCATTGCCTTCGCCCGCGGCCTCCAGCGCCTTCAGGATAGCCGATGCGATCTTACTCTCGTCGTATAAAACCACACGGCCGTCACGTTTTACAATGCTTTTGATCATGATTTCGTCTCCTCTGGCTCCCCTTGCCCGGGGAATTCTAAATGTTGAAAGCAAGATTAATCCTAGCACTAGATATTGTGGCTGTCAAGAAGAAGGCGTGGACAAAATTTTCGATTTTTTTGTTACATTTGCCAATTTCGCGGCGCAGCGTTAAAATAGGAGGGATCGGCGGCGCGCGCCGCCAAAGGTTCCGGTTTTGAAAGGAGAGGGCGCCATGGGGATGCTGCGCACACTGCCCGGAGGGCTGTCCTATGAGCTGACGCGCAAGCGGGTGAAAAACGTCAACCTGCGGGTGCGGACGGACGGGGCGGTGGCCGTTTCCGCACCCGCGCGGGTGCCCGCCGCCGAGGTGGACCGCTTTGTGGAGAGCCGCCGCGCCTGGATCGCCCGGGCGCAAGGCGACCTTGTGCGCCGCGCCGAGGCCCAGCAGCGGCCCTGCGCCGTCCCGCGGGAGGAGGCGTTGGCGCTGTTCACCCAGGTGAGCGAGGAGATCTTTCCCCTGTTTGCGGGGGTGCTGGGCGGGCAGCGGCCTGTTTTGAAGGTGCGGGACATGAAGACGCGCTGGGGCGTGTGCGTACCCGCGAAACGCCAGATCACCCTGGCGCTGCGGCTGGCGGAAAAGCCCCGGGCGGCGGTGGAGTACGTGGTACTGCACGAGTACGCCCATTTTGTGCGCGCCGACCACAGCCCGGCCTTTTGGGCGGTGGTGGCACAATTTTTGCCCGATTGGAAGGCCCGCCGCGCTTTATTAAAGGAAGAAAATGTGCTATACTGAATTTTTGTGAAGCGGGCGGGCGCTGGGCGGCGCGCTGCCGGGCAGGCCGGGGGCTTCCCCTCGCTTGCGCGGGCCCTGCTTCGACTTTTTTCCCGGATACCGCTTCTATACTGTATAGTATAGTGAGAGAATCTACCGATGCAGGGGGAGGGCCCGGATGGACAAATACAAGCGCCTGGTCTCCAATACGCTGTTGACGGCGGTCAACCAGTTTTCATCGCGGCTGCTGACGCTGCTGATGACCATGTACTACACGCGCATGATGCTGCCGGAATTGTACGGCACCATCATTGCGGTGCAGACGCTGGGGCAGTTTTTCATTCCGCTGGTGCTGCTGGGCATGCGGGACGCGCTGGTGCGCTTCGGCCTGGAGGACGGCAGCAACAAGACCAAGGTGTATACCAATGGCCTGCTGGCCTTTGCCATCGGCTACACGGCGCTGCTGGCGCTGTGGCCGCTGCTGTACCACATTCCCTTTGTGAAGGGCACAGTGGAGCAGTACAGCGTGTTGATGATGGTTTTTTTGTTCACCAGCTGCCTGAACACGGTGAACTGCCAGTTCACCCGTGCGCGCGGCCTGCTGCGCCTGTACGCGGTGGACGGCATTTTGAACAGCGCGCTGACGCTGGGCTTCACGGTGCTGTTCATCTCCGGGCTGGGGCTAAAGCCGGAGGGCATTTTGCTGGCGGTCATCTGCGGCGACGCGGCCAGCGCCCTGTTTTTGTTTTTCATCCAGCGGCTGTGGCGGTTCATCAACCTGCGGCGCATCGACTGGCGGATGTTCAAGACCATGCTGCGTTTTGCGCTGCCGCTGATCTCGGCGTCCATCTTCTGGTCCATCACCAACACCAGCGACGTGCTGTTTGTGAAGAACATGGTGGGCGATGAGGCCAACGGCATCATGTCGGCGTGCTACAAGATCCCCACGCTGCTGACCATCGTGGCGACGCTGTTCACGGAGGCATGGCAGATCTCGGCGTACACCGACGGCACCAAGGGCGGGCGCGAGCACTTTTTTTCCCGCGTCTATAGTATTTACCAAAGCGTGATGTTCATGTCCGCGGCGGGCATCGTGTGGCTGTGCCGGTGGCTGATGAGCATCTTTGTGGCCAAGGAATACTACATTGGGTGGATGTTCATCCCCATGTTCACCTTTGCCACCGTGTTTTCCAGCCTGGGGAACTTTGTCAACAGCATCTACATGGTGGAGAAAAAGAGCGGCCTGTCGCTGGCCACCATGAGCGTGGGCGCGGTGCTGAACCTGGTGCTGAACGCGCTCTTCATCCCGCAGTTCGGCGTGCAGGGCGCGGCGGCGGCCACGGCCATCAGCTACATGGCGGTATTTCTGGTGCGGGCGCTGAACACGCGCCGCCTGCTGCCCATGGACCTGGCCTGGGGCAAAACGGCCCTCAACTGCGTGATCTTATCGGCGGAGACCATCATCCAAGTGCTCAGCCTGCCTTACTGCGATCTTTGGACGACGGGGCTGACGGCCTTGATGCTGGCGGTGAACTTCCGCAGCCTGTGGGCCACGGCAATGCAGCTTTTGAAACGAGGGAAACGGACGTGAAACAAGCACAGGAAACGCAAGACCAATACGAACGCATGACCACGGCCCCGGTGTCGGGGTTGATCCTCTCGCTGGCGGTGCCCAGCATGGTGGCGACGCTGATCACCAGCGTGTACAATCTGGCGGACACCTTTTTTGTGGGTCAGATCGGCACCAGCGCCACGGCGGCCGTGGGCGTGGTGTTCTCCATTCCCATGGTGCTGAACGCGCTGGGCTTTTGGGTGGGCACGGGCGGCTCCAGCCTGCTGTCGCGCATGCTGGGCGCCAAACAGCAGCACGACGCCGACGTGACCACCAGCACAGCCTTCTTTTTGAGCTTCTTCTTCGGGCTGGCCGTCACGGCGGGCGGCCTGTTGGCGGGCGCGCCGCTGATGCGTCTGCTGGGCGCCACGGACACCATTTTGCCCTACGCGCTGGATTACGGGCGCTGGATCCTGCTGGGCGCGCCCTTTTCCGCCAGCAGCCTGGCGCTGACGCAATGCCTGCGCGGCGAGGGCCTGAGCCGGGAGAGCATGATTGGCCAGGTGGTGGGCGGCGTTTTAAACATGGTGCTGGACCCGCTGTTCATCTTCGGCCTGGGCTGGGGCATCACGGGTGCGGCAGTGGCCACGGCCATCAGCCAGGCGGTGGCCTGGGCCATTTTGCTGAGCTACTATGTGCGCCGCAAGACGCAGGTGCGCATCGCCCTGCGCCTGATGGCGCGGACGTGGGCCGAGTACAGCCTGCTGTTCCGCACCGGCTTCCCCAGCCTGTGCCGCCATGGCTGCAACATGCTGGCCAACATCGTGCTCAACCAGGTGGCCGGTGTCTGGGGCGACGCGGCCATTGCCGCCATGAGCGTCTCGGGCCGGCTGCTGTACCTCTCCAACGCCGTGTCCCTGGGCATGAACCAGGGCAGCCAGCCGGTCATCGGCTACGCCCACGGCATGGGCAACCTGGCGCGCGTGAAGGAGGCCTTTTGGTACGCGGTGAAGGTGAGCATGCTCAGCATGTGCGCCTTTGCGGTGGTGGGCATCGCCCTTGCGCCGCAGCTGATCGCCCTGTTCCGCAACGACCCCGACGTGGTGCGCATCGGCGCCACGGCTCTGCGCTTCATCTGCGTGGCGCTGCCGCTGGCCAGCTTTATGGGCAGCGCCAACACGCTGTTCCAGGTGGTGGGGCTGCCCCTGCCCAGCAGCCTGCTGATCTTCAGCCGCCAGCTGATCTTTTACATCCCCGCCCTGCTGGCGCTGCCGAAGCTGCTGGGCCTGACGGGCCTGCAGCTGGCGGGCCCCGCAGCGGACCTGCTGACCTTCTGCCTGGCACTGCCTATGGTGCTGGTCTATTTCCGGAAAAATACAGGCGTCCAGACTTGAACTCTTCCTTGCAACCGGCGGGGAAAGTGGGTATAATAGAAATGAAAAGAGGGTGTTGCCCATGAACGAACAAGAGCTTCTGCTTGCTTTGCGCACGATCGTAAAGGAAGAATTGACCCCGGTCAACACCCGGCTGGACGGGATGGACCGGCGGTTGGACAAAATGGACCAACGTTTAGACGGGATGGATCGGCAGCTGGACAAAATGGACCAACGTTTAGACGGGATGGATCGACGGCTGGACGGCTTGGAACAACGGATGTCCCGCGTGGAAGACACGCTGGAGGAGATCAAGGAGGACGCCGCGATCACCCGCGAGGCCACCAACACGCTGCTCAACTGGGCCGAACAGGCACAGGTGGAGGTGCGCATCCCTCTTTACAAGAAAGCGGAATAAGGGAAATACAGAGGGCGCGTTGGAAACCCAAGTGCAGCGAAACACCCCTTGCAACAACTTTCTATGGTTGTTGCAAGGGGTGTTTTATTGCTTTCACCATGGCCGCGCGGGGCACAAAATCGCTTTTGCGCGGGTCTTTTGCGGCGAACGCCGGGGACGGTGTTCCCTACCGGGGAGATGCTCTCTCTTTTGCTTGCTGTTTCGCAAGCGCGCCCAGTCAATCCAAATTGTATAGTTTTGTGTATTTATCCTTCAAGTAATCCGTGTAGTAACGCGGGTCGAAGGGCGCGCCGCAGGCGTTTTGCAGCAGCTGCGCTGGGGTCTGCTCCTTGCCGTACTGCCAGATGCGCTGGGCCAGCCAGGCGTTGACGGGCGCCAGGTCGCCCTGTTGGGCCAGGGCGTCCACGTCCAGGTCCCGCCGCATGGCGGCCATGATCTGGGCGGCGTAGGCGGTGCCGATGGCATAGCTGGGGAAATAACCGATGTCGCCGCAGGCCCAGTGGATATCCTGCAGCACGCCGCGGGTATCGTCGGGCACAGCGAGACCCAGCAGGCCGGCCATCTGGGCGTTCCAGGCGGCGGGCAGGTCCGCCACGGCCAAGGTGCCGTCCATGAGGCGTTTTTCCAGCTCGTAGCGCACCATGATGTGCAGGCAGTAGGTGACCTCGTCGGCCTCGGTGCGGATGAGGCCCGGCGTGCAGGCGTTGGCAGCGCGGTAGACCTCCTCCACCGTCCAGCCCTGCAGCTGTCCGGGGAACAGCTCCAGCAGCGTGGGCCACAAAGCCCTGAGGAAGGGCAGGCTGCGGCCGATGTAGTTTTCATACAGGCGGCTCTGGCTCTCGTGCAGGCCCATGGAGGCGCCGGTGGCAAGGCAGGTGTATATCAGGCGGTCGCCGGTGTGCAGCTCATAGAGCGCGTGGCCGCTCTCATGGATGACGGAGAACAGGCTGCTGAGCAGATCGTTTTCGTGGTAATGGGTGGTGATGCGCACATCGCCCTTGTAGAACTCGGTGGTGAAGGGATGCTCGGTCTCGCCGATCTGGCAATGGGCGCGGTCGATGCCCAGCAGGGCCATGACGGCGTCGGACAGGCGGCGCTGGGCCTCCAGGGGCCAGGGGCCTTTGGAGAGCGTGGGCGCGGGCGGCGCGGCGGCGATGCGCCGCACCAGGGGCTGCAGCACCTCCCGCAGCTGGGCGAAAAAGACGTCGCACTGGGCTTTCGTCAGGCCCGGCTCATACTGGTCGAGCCAGACGTCATAAGGGTCCTTCTGCGGATCGAAATAGGCGGCGAAACGGCGGCGGCTGGCGACGATCTGTTCCAGATACGGCGCGAAGCGGGCGAAATCGTTGGCCACCTTGGCCTGCTGCCAAACACTTTTGGCCTGGCTGGTGAGGCCCGCAAAGGCGGCGTACTCCGCGGCGGGGATGCGGCACACCTCATTGCGGCGGCGCGTGAGCTCCCGCACCTCGGCGGCCTGCTGCGCGGTCAGCTGCTGTCCGGCGGCCTGCGCCAGCAGCGCCTCCAGCTCCGGCCCGGCCAACAGGTCGTACTCCAGGCCCGTCAGCACCTCCAGCGCCGCGGCGCGGCCCGGATAGCTTTCCTTTGGGGCCACGGTGGATTCGTCGTAATCGATGTTGCTCATGGCGTAGTGCAGCGCGTAGAGCTTTTTCTCCAGCGCGCGCAGCGCCTGCATGGGATCGTTCATCGGGAAATTCCCCCTTTCTACTGATTTTCATGATACCCGCTTTGGCGGCAAAAGACAAGCATGGATCCCGCCGGAAGGGCGAGCCGAGCGTCGATTGTGATTCTTGCACAACAAGATTCCTCTTTTCGCAAGAAAAACAATGGAATCCGCTACATTTTCTTTTTATGCTGGAAAGGAAAAAGTCGTCGGTTCGTGAAAAAGGAGGAAACCATGAAAGAGACGAAGAAAAAGCGGTTCCACTGGTGGTTCATCCCTTTGGGGCTGGTGGCGCTGGTGCTCATTTTGATCTTGGCGCTGCTGCTGTGGATGCACACGATGCTGCCCGGGGGCAATATGATCGCCATGACGAGCAATTTCCAGCTGGAGCTGTCGGACGGCATGCGCGCCAAGGCCCTGGCCGCCGAACGAGACTACAGCACCCTGCCCGACCCGCTGGTGCGTGCGGACGGCACGGCGGTGACGCAGGCGTCGGAGTTTCCGGCGCGGCGGGCGGAGATCTTGTCGCTGTTCGCGGAAAATGTCTACGGCCCCCTGCCCCAGGACGGGTTTTCCACCGCCTATGAAGTGGTGGACCAGGGCGACGCGCTGAACGGCACCGCCACCCGCCGGCAGGTGAAGCTGACCGTGCGCACGGACAAGGGCGCCAGCGAGGCGCTGCTGCTGCTCTATCTGCCCAAGGACGCACAGGGGCCGGTGCCCGTGGTGCTGGGCCTCAACTTCAACGGCAATCACACGGTGCTGGCGGACCCGGACGTGCAGCCCTCTTATGCCTATGAGGACCAGGGCAAGCTGGAGGAGGAGCGGGGCGGCAAGGCGGCGCGCTGGGCGGTGACGGACGCCGTCAAGCGCGGATACGGTATCGCCACCATTTACTGCAACGATTTTGCGCCTGACGACGCCAAGGCCTACGCCGGGCGCGTGGTGTCCCTGTTCGACGAGCCGGAATTCAAGGCCGTGGGGGCTTGGGCCTTCGGCCTCTCCCGCGGCGTCGATTATCTGACGCAGGACGCGGACGTGGATGCCGGGCGCATCGCGCTCATCGGCCACTCGCGCCTGGGCAAGGCCGCGCTGTGGGCGGCGGCCAACGACGAGCGCGTGGCCCTGGTGTTCTCCAACGATTCGGGCAACACGGGCGCCAGCCTCAGCCGCAGCAATCACGGCGAGACGGTGAAGTCCATCAACGCCATGTTCCCCCACTGGTTCTGCAGCCGGTACAAGACCTACGGCGGCAAGGAGAACACCCTGCCGGTGGACCAAAACCTGCTGCTGGCCGCCATTGCGCCGCGCCAGGTGTATGTGGCCTGCGCCGAGGACGACTTGTGGGCCGACCCGCAGGGCGCGTGGAACAGCCTGATGGCCAGCCGCAGCGCCTTTGCGCTGTACGGGCGGACGGTCATCGACCCGGCGCTGCCCGCGGGCGAAACGCAGCCCCCGGCGGGCACCTGCTACGCCACCGAGGCCATGGGCTACCATGTGCGCGCGGGCTGGCACGACGTGCAGGCCGAGGACTGGGCGTGCTACTTTGATTACATGGATAATTTTCTGAAGTGAAAAACAGCTAGGCAGAGGGCCCTCCCGTGGGAGGGCCCTCTGCCTCTTTTTAGAAAATCAGTGACTGCATTTCCACACCCAAAGGCCGCCGGGGATCGCCAGGATGGGGCACAGGGCGAAGAGCACGGAAATGAGCGCCTGCGGCGCACGGGGTGTGCGGTAAAGGGTGAGGGCCATGACGGCGCACAGCACGCCCGCCAACACCAGCACCCAGCCTGCAAAATCCTTGCCCGCTTTGGCCCGCGGCTCGCCCTCATACTGGGCCGCCGTGACGGCGGCTTCGGCCGCGCGCTGGCCCGGTGTTTTGCGCAGCGCCTGATAGAGGAAGACGCAGCCCACGGCGAAAAACAGGATGGTGGCCGCAAATGCCTGGCCGTACAGCCACATCATCTGCCACTGGCCATTGGAGCTGGCGGTGCCGTATGCGCCCAGCTGCGGAGGATCGACGATGAGATAATACACAGGCCGAATGCCGCACAGCACCGCCACCACGTAACAGCCCGCCGCGATGAGGCCGAAGGTCTTGCGGGAGGTCTCTTTCTCCGGCGGCGGGGCGAACTGGGCGGGGTCGCCCAAGGCCTTGACGGCCACGGACGCGGCCTCCTCCGGCGTGCGGCCCGGGCGGTAAACGTTCAGGGCCTGCTCCATCTTCTCCGGCAGCGTGCGCTCCAATTCCGCCTGGCGCTCCGGCGTTTGGGCGGCCTGCAGCGCGGCGGCATACCACCGCTGTAAGGGTTGGGGAAATTGCTGCATCGTCATCTTAAGCACCTCCTGATCGGTCATCAGGGAGCGGTTTTCGCTCCCAAATATTAAGTGAATGCGAGGTAGCGGAACGTATTGTTGTGGATCCGCTCTTCCAATTGGTCCAATTCATACAAAACGCGGCAGGCCTGGATCTCCTGCTCGGTGAACGCGTGGTCGTGCATGCGGGGCTGGGTCTTCCCCGCGAAGCGGATGCCTGGGGCGTCCATGGCGGTGATCTTTTTAAAAGGGTACTCCCCCACCAGCAAATTGCCATTGCTTTTCAAATAGCGGCCCCTGGAAAGCGGCGTGATATCATTGGCCTCGCAGGTATCATAGGCATAGCCGTTCTCGTCGCGGATCTCGACCGTTGTAAATGGAGTGTCGTTGTTGTCGTAAAAGCCCGCGATGGCGCCGATATTTCTGGCCGCGATGCGTGGCACAAAGTTGATCTCGTCCGTGATCTTCGTCACGCCTTGGTAATAGATGACGGGGTCGGTGGGGATGGTGCTGTCCACGACGCACCGGGCCTCCAGCTGTGCGCCGTACTGCACCAGCTCCAGCGCCTCGGTGAGGAAGGGGTCTTTGGCGCGCTCCTCTTCGGGCACGGCGGCGGTGAGCAATTCCACCAGCTCCGGGTAACGGTACGAGATGTTCATGTTCTGCAGCTTGCTGCGAAGCTCGGTGTCCCTTCCCACGGCGGAGGCGGCGGACCAGGGGATCTGCTCTATCCGCTCCGGCGTCAACTCGCTGCCCGCCGTCCAAAGCGTGTAAAGTTCTTCCTCGGCGTTCCAGTTGGTGGAGAGATAGGCGTTTTCGCCACCCACTGCTTCATCTTCCAGGCAAATTTGGCAAGCCAATGTCTTGCAATTTTCCGTGCCGTCATCAGACTGGAAAGCACCGATATCGCCATACAACTGGATAGCCTCCACAGGGCCGCCCTCCGTTTGAGTGTAAGCGGCCACTCGCAAACGCAGTTCACTGTTGTCCCTGGTTGAAAATCCATATACCGCCATCCAGGTGACATCGACCCCCTCGTGGGTGAATTCCCCGTGGTATTGGAAGTTCCAATTCAGCCCGGTGGAGAGCTGTTCCAGCAGTTCCGCCGCGGAGAAGGTGAACGCCGCAGGCGGGGGCGGCAGCGGTTCCGGTTCGGGTTCCGAGGCCGGTTCCAGCGGAAGGGCGGACGCGGCTGGGGGCCGGCTTTCGCTGACGGCGGGCGCCGGGGCATCCGGTTCTGGAAGCGGCTCCTGCTTTTTTTCGGGGGCGCCGATGCCCAGCAGGCATCCCAGCAGCGCCACCACCAAAAAGGCGGCGATGCCCAGCAGGAACGCCTTTCTGTTTTCATGTTGTTCCATGGGCAGCGTCCTCTTTTCCGTTGTTCAGCAGGCCGTCCTCCAAGAGGCCGTCGGAGCGGTACAGCGTCTCCAGCACGTCCATGTCGATCACCAGCCGGTCGATGTCGTTGGTATAGATATTTTCTTTCAGCTGCTTCATGGCGCTTTCCATGGTGTCCAAAAATTGCAGGAATTCTTGGGTGGTGGTTTCCGGCAGCACCTTGGCGGCTTCACATTTGGTGTAGTTCTCCAGCATCTGCCGGAACATGGGCAGATAGTGGCGGAAAAAGTTTGTCAAATGGCTTTGCGCCGTCTCGTTTTCCGCGGCGGCCCGCAGCACCGCCTTACAGAGCTGGACGCAGTCTTCCGCCTCCTTGCGCGCCGTTTCGTCTTTCAGGGAAGCGGTGAGCGCCCCGATCTTTTGTACCGTAGCCCGCCCCTCTTCCAGCTCCTGCCGCTGCGGAAGGGACCGCTGCGCGGCGTCAGGTTTCGCGGCGGGAGCGCTGGGAACGGTTTCC
>CATXYA010000019.1 GCA_958403605.1 uncultured Oscillospiraceae bacterium | reverse complement strand
CAGGCGGTGTTTGCCTTGCTTCATGGATCTCCCTCCCTTTTGCCTTTATCATACCATACCAAGGTGGCGGAAAAAGGTGGCCCAAGCGACATCTTTGGTTTTGAATCGAGCGTTTTCCGCTGAAATTCTTGCCAGCGGGCCCCGCACTCCTTTTAATAGAAAGGTAGAGCGGCTCTTTTGCGGGCCGCCGCAGGATGAAGGAAGAGAGAAGGACACTTATGATCCGTTTCCGTAAAATTCGTTTCCGCCTGGCCGCCTGGCTGCTTTGCCTTTGCTGCCTGGGCACGGCGGGCTTTGCCGAGGCGCCGCAGGCGGTGGTGGAGCTGCCGGTGGACAGCGCGTCCGCCCTGCCACCGGAAGAGGCCCCGGCCTCCCCGACGCCGGAGGAGGCCCCGGCGCCCCTGCTGCTGGAAGAGCAGCCTTTGGACAATGCTGCGGAGTTCATCACGGTGCAGCGCGCGGCGCTGTCCCGCGCGGACGGCGGCGTGCTGTCCGACCCTGTGGCGGCGGACGCCCGGCTGCTGCTGGACTATACCCTGTCCCTGCCGGACCCGTTGTCCGAGGGTATGATGGAGGTATTCCCGCTGCCCGACATGCTGGTGTACGACCACAGCGAGGCCACCCGGGACGGTGACGGCAACTACGTGCTGGCCCCGCGCACGGAATACAGCCTGATGCAAAACGGCAGCGTGGTGGGCACGTGCACCGTCGATCCCGCGGCCAAGACCGCCGCCGTCACCCTGACGGCGGACGCGGTGCCCGGCCAGGCCGCGCTGCGGCTGACGGCGGGCCTGGATACCGCCCAGGAGGAGCCCACCCGCACGACAGCGGTGGAATTCCCCGCGCCCACGGGCACGGCGCCCGTTTCGCTGACGGTGACGCCCGCCTATTTCACCTTCCTCTCCGACGCGCACCTCTATGATGCCGCCAAGTTCAAGCCCAGCGACCCCGCGGGCAGTTTAGTCCCTTTCGATAAGGACGTGCCCCGGGACGCCGCGGTGCTGCTGGCCTATTCCTATTTGGTGCCCCAGCGCGGCGCGGACGCGGGCGTTTTCCCCGTGCAGCCCGGCATCCGCTACCACTTTGCCCTGCCCCCGAAGACCACCCTGCCCGAGGGCAACACGCAGCTGGATTTTGCCGTCACCCAAGGGGCCAACACCGTGGGCACCGTGCACGTGAGCGCGGACCCGGCCTCCCCCTGCGCCTCCTATCTGGAATTCCAGGCGGTGGCGCCGGGCGGAGAGGACCATTTCGACCCGCAGAACTACGGCACCGCGGACGCGCCCAACCCCGGCGTATTCCTGTTCACGGGCCGTTTCGACGCCGACGCGGTGGGCACGGGCGGCAAGCAATCCATTCCCTTCGAGGTCAACGGCGTCCAGGTGGCCCCTTCGGAGGACCTTTATTTCAGCGCCTACGACCCCAAGGCCAAGGTGGAGCTGACGAAGGGCGGCACCGCCGACCTGGCCCAGCTGCGCCTGGATTGGACGCTGACCGTCAAGGCCACAGTGGAATTCGGCGAATCGGTGACAAATCTTGTCATCACCGACACCATCGGCCAGGCCCCGGACCAGACGTATGATCCGGCGCAGTCCGTCACGGTGACGGACGCGGACGGCAGCCCCGTCCAAGCCGCCGCGGCATACGATGGCGCGGCCAAAACGCTCACCATCACCTTCCCGGACGCGGTGCCCGACGGCAGCGTGTACACGGTGCATTACTATACCAATTTTGCCCTTTCGGCCTTTACAGCCAACAAGCTCACCTTCACCAACACCGCCCAGGCGAGCTATGAGCGCCCCCATTATTCCCTGGGGGATGACGGCGCGCTGAAGCTGGAAACACCCATTGCACAGCAGACGGATCCGGTGAAGAAACAGGTGCAGGTGGCGGGGGACTTTGTGAAAAAGGTCACCGGCCCCTGGAACGCCAAAAGTGTCAGCTGGACGGTGACGCTGAACGAGCACGGCTTTTTGCTGGCCGCCCCCACCTTTGAGGACGAGCTGCCCGCGGGCCTCAAACTGGACGACGGCTCCTTAAAGCTGTCGGTAAATGATGGCACGCCGGTGGTGCTGCAAAAAGCGGCAGATGCTGCCGATCCCAAGGATTATGAATATACTTATACCGATGGCAATGACACACAGTCCAGTATATTGGTGGTCAAGCTGCCCGCGGATCTGACGGACAAGCTGGTGCTCACCTATGTCACCACGGCCACGGAGTCCTTCTGGCAGGACAACGAGACCCACGTGCTGAAAAATGTTGCCAAGGTCAACATCGGCAACGGGCCCATTACCGGCGAGGCCACGGCCACCATCCAGGCCGCGCACCTGCTGGGCAAAAGCGCCTCGTACGACCCGCGCACCCACGCGCTGACCTACCATATCCAGGCCAATACCAGTGAACACTACGAGCTGACGAATGTCACCATCACCGACACGCTGCCCGCTGGCCTCACGCTGGCCCTGGCGGACAAATCCGGCCCCAGCGGGCTGACGGTGTACGGGGAGCTGACCGAGGAAGAGATCGACCGCCTGTTCACCTTCGACACCGCCGTGCGGCCCAGCGAAATCGCCTATCAAAAGAGGTCGGATGGGAACGAGACGCTCACCTTCACCTTCGCGGACGCCATCCAGCCCGCGCAGAGCTTCGGCGTCCGCTTCAGCGCCCTGGTGGACGACGCGACGCTGTGGGCCGTCAACCTGACGAACTGGAATTTGAAAAACACCTTCAACGCAGACGCCGGGCGCAACACCGCCGAGATGACGGCCACCCTGGGCGGGGCCTCGCATGTGTACAAGGTGGCGGCGGGGGCGCCGCTGACGAGTACCGTCATCGCCAAAGCGGGCCTGCCCAACGAATATGACGCCGCGGCCCACAGCCCCAAATGGCGCATCACCGTCAACCAGAACCAGATGAAGCTGACGGCCCCCGTGGTGGTGGACACCCTGCCCGGCGGCCAGACCTATGACGCCGCCCAGGCGCAGCTGACAGTGTACCAATACGGCGTGGGGCAGTCCGGCGCCGCTTCCGCCCGCAGCACGGACCCCACGGGCAATAACTTCGGCGTCACCGCCGTGCCCAGTGCCGACGGGAAAAGCGTCACCTTCTCCTTCCCGGGCGAGATCGACCAGCAGTATGCGCTGGAATTTTACACCCAGGCCGGAGAGGACGTGCTGGCGGCGCTGCTGAACCAGAGCGCCGGCGATGCGGTGACGGTGGAAAACCAGGCGGCGCTGCAGCCCGGCAAGGAAGTGCCCGACGCGCAAACGGTGCAGGCGAAGCAGAACATCGGCCAGGGCATGGTGCGCAAGACCGCCGAGGTCACCCGCGGCCAAAGCTATCTCGATTGGCGCGTGACCGTCAACCAGAACCTGATGCAGCTGGAGGAATTCCGCCTGGAGGATACCCTGCCCCAGGGCCTGCGGCTGGACGTCAGCCACGTGGCCTTCTATAAGCTGGAAAACCTGGGTGTCACCGGCGCCGTCACCAGCGCCACCACCCGCACGGCCCTGCCGCTGCCCGCGGGCACCGTCACCACGGACGCCGACGGCAAGACACTGGTGTTCCAGTGGGACGAGCCCATCGACACCGCCTACGAGCTGGTGTTCCGCCCCGATTTGACGGCCGCCAGCGGGAAATTCGACGGGGAAAACAAGATCTCGCTGGGCGGCGTTTCCTCCGTGCTGGAGGACGGCTCGGGGACGGTACACCAGGCGGTGGCCGGGGGCGGCGGCGTGTGGTCGCCGCCGCAGTACGCGGCCTGCACGCTCAAGAAGGTGGACGCCCTCACGGGCGAGCCGCTGCCCGGCGCGGTGTTCCAGCTGCAGGGCGGGGGCGTGTACGCGGACACGGACGGCGACGGCTGCGTCACGCTGACAAACCTCAAGGTGGGCACCAGCTACACCGTCACCGAGGTGACGGCCCCGGATGGCTATCTGCTGGATGCGGCGCCCCGCACCATCAAGCCCAGCAAGGCGGGCGATTTTACGGTGGAGGTGCCCAACGGCCGCCGCGCGGGCAGCCTGGTGCTGCAAAAGCAGGACACTGAGGGCACGGCGCTGGACGGCGCCCGGTTCGCGTTTTATGAAAAAGATGCCCAGGGCGCACAGGCCAACGTGCGCACCTTGGAACTGACGAACGGCAAGGTGACCGTGCCCGGCCTGGTGCCCGGCACGTACTATTTCCGCGAGACGGCGGCCCCGGCGGGTTATGCGCTGGACGAAACGGAGTATACGCTCACCGTGGCGGCGGATGCCGCCGCGCCCGATGTGGCCCCCGGCGTTACCATGGCGGTGACGGACGGCGCGGGCACCGCCGTTCCTCTGTCCGCGGCGGGGACGGAATTCTCCTATGCCGTGGCGGATAAGATCCTGGGCACGCTGACCATGACCAAGACCGAGGCGGGCGACCCCGCCCGGCTGCTGGCGGGCGCGGTGCTGGCCCTGTATGAGCAGGCCCCGGACGGGACCTATTCCCAGGTGGGTACGGCGCAAACCACGGGCGCGGACGGCACGGCGGTATTCACGGACCTGGTGGAGGGCGTGCAGTATTACGCGCACGAGCTGACGCCGCCCGCGGGGTACCGGTTGGACGATGCCTACACGCCCCTGGTGGACGTGGTGACCTTGGCAACTCCCCAGCTGGCGCACACGGTGGAAAACCAGCCGCGCCTGGGCGCCGTCACCATTCAGAAGCAGGACGCGGAAAACGGCGCACTGCTGGCGGGCGCGGTGTTCGAGGCATACGCCGCCGGGCAGGAGCCGGGCACGGACACGCCCCTCGGCACCCTCACCACGGGTGCGGACGGACAGGCCCTGCTGGACGGCCTGCGCACCGGAGACTATTTCCTGGTGGAGACGGCGGCCCCGGCGGGCTACCTGCCGGACGGCACGCGCCATCCCTTCACGCTGGAGGACGACGGCGAGACCGGCACCCGGGTGTCGGCGGACGGAGCGGTGCTCACCGCGCCGCTCATGATCGCCAACCGGCCCTGCACCGGCGGGGTGGTCTTGACAAAGCAGAACACCGCGGGCACGCCGCTGGCGGGCGCCCGGTTCTGCGTCTATGAAAAAGACGGGCAGGGCACCGTCAACATGGCGGCCCGCCGCTGGGCCGTCACCGGGGCGGACGGCACGGCCACTGTCACGGGCCTGCGTCCCGGCACGTACTATTACGCTGAGGACACGGCCCCGGCTGGCTATCTGGTGGACCCGGCCGAGCACACGTTCACCATTGCCCTGGACGACACACAGGCCACAGGAGCCGCCGCGGTGCGTGAAGCCCCGGTGGTCGACCTGCGGCGCGGCACGCTGGCCGTGCAAAAGCAGGACGCGGACACGAAAAAGCCGCTGGCGGGCGCGGTGTTCTCCGTGCTGCGCGCGGGTGCCGAGAAGCCGCTGTTCACCGGCGCCACGGACGCGGACGGCAATTTGACAGTGCCCGATACCGTGGTGCTGCAGGAGGGCGTATCATACACGGTGCGCGAGGACACGCCGCCGCAGGGGTACCAGGCCGACGCCGCGCCCCAGACGTTCACGGTGACGCCGGAACAGGCGGACATCCGTTTGGTGTTTGTCAACAAAGCCACGCCGAAGCCGGTGGAACCGGACGAGCCGGATCAGCCGGACCAGCCGGACCAGCCGGAGGAACCCTCCACGCCGGACGACGGCACCGCGCCTGCGCCTCCCGCCCCGGAGGGCGGCGGGCAGACGCCTTCCGCCCCCGCCACCGCGCCCCGCACGGGGGACCATGCGCTGACGGTAAGCCTGGCGCTGCTGGCGGCGGGCGCGCTGGGCCTGACGGCCCTGGGCGTAACGGCGCGCAAAAAGCGCTGAACGCGGCAGAAAAAATAACGGCCTCCGGCGGGGAGCTTCCCGCCGGGGGCCGTTTCTGTTCGATGCGAAAAAGGGCGTCCTTTAAACCGTGCCTTCCTGCGGCGCGCCGCCCTTCAGGGCCGTGATGTCGTGGCAGGCCAAGAGATAGGCTTCCGCGCCGTGCCAGCGAATGCGGCTGGCGTCCGTGGAGGTCCATACCTTGAAAAACGGGTTGTAAATTTGGTAAGCGCGCTGGGTGCCGCCCGCTTCCAGCTGCTGCACGGGGCAGAACTCACAGGGGCTGTTGCGCTGGAAAAACGCGCTGTAGCAGGGGACGCCCCGTTCGGCGGTGGGGACCAGCTGCCGGGTGCTGCGGTTGAGGTACAGCAGCTCGAAGGTACCGGGCCGCACGGCGTAGATCCATGCGGCCTGGCCGTCCAGCAGCGATTCCATGGTGCGGGCATTTTCCACGGCGCGCTGCTGCGCCCGGTGCTTGAGCAGGAAGGTGCTCAGCAGCTCGGCAATGAAGGTGAGCGTGTCCACATGGTCCTGCGTCCGAAACCGGTTGACGCGGCACTCGTCAAACCCCACAAAGCCCTGAAACGCGCCGTCCTCATGAATGGCGCACTGCAGCACCGATTTGATGCCCTGGGGCTTAAGGATGGCATATTGATGCGCGTTCAGCGTCGCCACGTCCCGGCAGTAAAATACGCCTTCCTCATTAAAGTTTTCCTGGTAGCAGCCGCCCAGATCGTCCCGGTAAGAGAGGTGCTGCAAATTTTCCAGCTGCGGCTCGATGCCCTCGCCGCACCACTCGAAGGTGTTGCTGCAGCAGCGGCCGTCCTCATCGTTTTCAAAGATATAGGCGCGGCTGACGTCGAACTGCGCACCCGCCAGGGCCAAAATGCTGTTTACCGCCGCGTCCAGGTCGGCGGCGTGGTACAGCATGCGGAAGACCTGCTCCATCAGCTGGCCGTTCACCGCGGCGGGGACCTCGTCGGAATCGATGCGTGCCGTCACGGCGCTGCGGGGCATGGCGCTGGCGGCGGGCACCCAGGCGGGGTCGAACAGGCAGGCCTGGTTTTTGCCCAGGCTCTTGGCGCGGTACAAAGCCTCGTCCGCCCGCTGGAACAGCTGCTGGTAGGCGGTGCCGCACACGGGCGACAGCGCGATGCCGATGCTGCAGGAAAGATCGGTATACACCTGCTCCCGCGCGGCCAAGCCGTGGATGGCGGCCAGCACCTGCTGGGCCTTGCGCAGCGCCAGGCCGGGCTCGGGGATGCGCGGCAGGAAGACCAAAAATTCATCCCCGCCCACCCGGGCGACGATGTCCCGTGAGCGGAACTGGCTTTGCAGTGTGTGCGCCACCTCGATCAGCAGCGCGTCGCCAAACAAGTGGCCGCGGGTGTCGTTGGCCTGCTTGAAGTTGTCCAGGTCGATGAGCAGCAGGCCGGAGCAGCTGTCCGGCGGCGCTTCGCGCAGCACGGCGCTCACCAGCTCCTGACAGGCGCCCTTGTTGTACAGCTTCGTCAGCGCGTCCTGCTGGGCGCGCTCGATCAGGTGCTGGGCCCGGCGCTTTTCGGCGTCGATATCCAAAATGACGCCCACGGCGCGCACCGTGCGGCCCGATTCGTCCGTTTGGCCGGTCATGCGCACGCGGCACCACAAGTCTTCGCCCGCGGTGTCCAAAAACCGCAGCTCCGCCTCGGCATAGCGCTCCCCGCGGCGGATGCGCTCCAGCAGGGAGGCAAAGACCGCCTGGTCGTCGCGGCATACATGGGGCGCCTGGTTGAGATACAGGCTCACGTTGCGCGTGACGGGCACGGAACCGAATTTTTTCTCCCAGTTGCTGGAAAACTCAAAGGTGTCGGCCGTCAGATCCCACTCAAACAAGATGTCGGTGGTTTGGTCCAAAATGATCTGATGCCGCTCCAGCGAGAGGCGCAGCTTGGTTTCCAGCTCCTTGCTGCGGGTCACGTCCACCAGCACGCAGCAAAAATACGGGCCCGCCGCGTCCTGCACCAGATGTCCCTTGTCCAGCACCCAGATGACGCGCCCGTCGCGGCAGACCATGCGGTATTCGATCTCCTTGTCCGGCCCCAGGGCCATCTGTGCGCGCACCTCCGCCAGTGTCGCCGTCCGGTCCCGCGGGTCGATCATATTCCAAAAGCTGTCGTGGAAGCGCTCGTGCAGGTCCTCGCGGGTATAACCCAGCATGGAGAGAAAGCCGTCGTTGGCCTGCAGCAGCGTCAGCGGCTCGTCATAACGGCAGGAGAACACACCGCCCGGAATGTTTTCCACCAGAATTTGCAGGTCCCGGCCCTGCAGAGCGTGCGTTTGCTCCATAGAACGCGCCTCCTCGACGTTTTTACGTCGTTTTTTCCATTATATCGGAGCCGCGCCGGGAAGTAAAGCGGCCAATATGCCCAACTTTCTTTCCCAGCTCCGGCAAAATGCCGAAAAAGGGCGTCGGAATTTGGGAAAGGCTTCGACAAAAAGCTCCATCTGTGGTATCATGTGTTCTATCCGCTGGAAAACGGCGGCGGGGATGATGCGGGCCGGCGCCGCATATCCTGTACAGCAAGGAGGTGCCGCCGCATGACGACACAGGAACGCTTTGCCAAAAAGCGGGAGAAACTGCAGCAGAAGCTGCAAAAGCTGGACCAGCAGGAACAGCGCACCCTCCAGCGCGAGCAGGAGCACGATGAGAAGATCGCCCGCGATCTGGCCGGGGTGCCGGGGCACTTTGCCCACGGCATCAATTTTTACAAGCTGTTTTGGGTGTTTTTCCTGTGCTGCTTTTTGGGCGTCGTCATCGAGACGCTGTTCTGCTTCGTGGCGTCGGGGGGCCATTGGTCCCAGCGCACGGGGCTCGTGTGGGGGCCCTTCAACCTCATCTACGGCGTCGGTTCCGTGCTGCTGACGGTCTGTCTGCAGCCCTTCATCGGCAAAAGTGACCGCTGGATCTTTGTGGGCGGCGCCTTCATCGGCGGCGCGTTCGAATATTTCTGCAGCTGGCTGCAGGAGACGGTGCTGGGCACCGTCAGCTGGGATTACACCGATTATCCCTTCAACATCAACGGGCGCATCAACCTGCTGTACTGCCTGTTCTGGGGCATCCTGGCGCTCATCTGGGTGAAAGAGGTGTATCCGCGCATCAATGGCTTCATCGAGCGGCGCGTCTCCAAGGTATACGGCGTCACCCTCACCTGGGTGCTGGTGGTCTTCATGCTGGCGAATTCGCTGGTCAGCGGCGCGGCGGTGCTGCGGCAGGCCCAGCGCTACGAGGGCGTGCCCGCCACGGCGGCCTGGCAGCGCGTGCTGGATGAGCGCTACCCGGACGAAAAGCTGGCCCGCATCTATCCCAGCATGGTGCGGGTGGAGGAAGAATAAAAAAATAGCCGCAGGCTATTTTTTCGGCCATGTGGGCCGTCCCCGGCCCACGGCCATGAAGATAAACTGTTTTTTCGGCTATGTGGGCCGTCCCTGGCCCACGGCCATGAAAATAAAAAAGGCCGCATACCCTGCCTGTCTGAAACAAAAAAGCGCCCCGGACTCTCGTCCGGGGCGCCTTTCGGTTGCAAACTTACGCGATCACGTTGACGTTGACAGCGCGCAGCTTCGCAGCGTTCTTCGGGTCCTGCTCGGTCTCGTAAGACACGTGCTGGCCCTCACGCAGGGTCTTGAAGCCGTCGGACTGGATGGCGGAGAAGTGCACAAACACGTCGTCGCCGCCGTTGTCGTTGGAGATGAAGCCGAAACCTTTTTCCTCGTTGAACCATTTGACAGTACCAGTAAGCATAATAGGTACCTCCTGTAAAAATGTTATTCCCCAGGGGCGGGCGCCCATTCCAAGCGGCTGCCCAATGTGCTGACGAGAAAAAACGCAAGGCGGTAAGTCAAAATGAAAACTGACTTACACCTTGCGGTAATCGATCAAGTACATTTAGAATACTTAACTAGTATATCCCGCGTTTTCGCTTTTGTCAAGAGATTTTGAAAAATATCAAAAAATTATCGCCGGGCCAATTCCAGCAGCCGCGGCAGAGCGTAGGGGAAAAAGGCTCGGTAGCTTTCGCAGAAATAGGAGCGGCCCAGCCGCCCGCCGCCTTGGTCCCGGTCGCGGCGGCAGCCGCCGCGGCACAGGGGCAGCCATTGGCAGGCCCCGCAGGCGGCATCCTGCACCTGGGAAGGCGCAAGAAAGGCCTGCGCGGCCCCGCCGTCCCGCAGCTGTGCCAACGTGCTATCCTGCACGCTGCCCAGGCGGTATTCGTCCAGAGCGTAAAAATCGCAGGGGTACACGCTGCCGTCGGCCTCTACCACCAGCTGCACGGTGCATTGGCCGCACTGGGCGCAGTTTTCCGGCGGGCGGCCCTGTAAGAGGCCGATCAGATTGTCGAACCAGCGCTCGGAGACAAACACGCCCCGGCGCACGTCCCGGTACCAGCAGTCGAACAGGTCCTTCAAAAATTGGCCGTAGGCCGCGGGCGTCAGGGAATAAGGCTCCCGCCCCCGCGGCCCGGCCAGCGGGTCCAGACAGGGGATGTACTGCTGATAGCAAAAGCCCTCTTTGCGGTAAAAATTATACACCTTTTGGGCGCTGCGGGCCAAACGGCCCGTCACCACGGTGAGGATATTGAATTCCACACCGTGCCGGCGCAGCGTTTCGATGCCCGCCAGCACCTGCTTGTGGGTGCCGCCGCCCTGGGCATCGGGGCGCACAAGGTCGTGCAGATCCTTGGTGCCGTCCAGGGAGACGCCCACCAAAAAGCGGTGCCGGGCGAAAAAGGCCGCCCAAGCGTCGTCCAGCAGCGTGCCGTTGGTCTGCAGGGCGTATGAAACAGGCAGGCGGCGGGCGTTCAGCTGCGCCGCCAGGGCCACGGCCTCTTCAAAAAAGGACAGGCCCGCCACCAGCGGCTCCCCGCCCTGGAACAGCAGGCTCACCGGGCCGTCGGCCTCGGCAAAGACCCGCTCCAGCAGCTGCCGCAGCACGGCAGGAGACATGACGCCGCAGTTGCCCACCGCGCGCGAGGCAGCCTCGTCGGCATAAAAGCAATATTGACAGCGCAGGTTGCAGGCGGAAGACGCGGGCTTGATGAGCACAGAAAGCGGCGGCATGGCAGGGCCTCCTTGTAAACGAGATCGATACGACTTATTATACCATATCCTATCAAACGAGCAAAGAGGGCAGGCCTGCGGGCGCCCCCTCATCCGCCTCAAAGAAAAAGGTGGCACCTATCTCCGGCCTA
>CATXYA010000018.1 GCA_958403605.1 uncultured Oscillospiraceae bacterium | reverse complement strand
TAAATACCGTCGTTTCACGGGGACAAAATGGAGTGCATCTTTAAATCTGTGCTCCTTTGAAGACCTTCAGGCAATACCGGTTCCCGGCACCGATGCAGGACCATGGCTGGTTGGTACAAAGGAAGAAATGCAAGTGTGGCCCGATTTGTTTAACGCCGCTAGCGACTCTATCTATCGTGCGCGTAAAGGTGTCACTACTGATGTTAATGGCATCTTCTTCGTGAATGTCCAGCCAGTTGCCGACCGTGGGGTTGTACGCATCACCAACGATCCTCTCAAAGGTCGTCTCCGCAATGTCATAAAGAAAAGTGCCATCGTGGAAAAAGATGATTTATTCCCCTTACTTAGAGGACGTGATGTGCAAAGATTCATTGCCACACCGCAACCCGAACAATGTATAATCATCCCTCAACGCGGTATGTTCGGAGATGAGACATTACCAATTACACGCCCTCGCATGTTCAGGTTTCTTAGTGAATTTCGCAGCATTCTGGAACAACGTTCCAGCTATCGGCGTTTCCAGCGGGGAAAGCCCTTCTGGTCCGTATGGTCCACGGGCGACTATACCTTTGCGCCGTATAAAGTTGTCTGGAAGGAAATGTCGGGATGCGGCTTTGTTGCCGCTTATGTCGGTTCAAGCGATTTTTGTGGCGAAGCCAAGATAGTCATTCCGGACCACAAGGTCTATTTCGTCCCAATGCAATCCGAGGATGAGGCGGCGTATTTGACAGCGTTTCTCAATTCCCATATGGTTGCCGACGCTATCAATGCCTATTCTTCGGCATTGAGCCTTGGAACAAGTGTCACGGACTATCTTAACATCCCTCAGTTCAACAAAGAGAATGAAATAATGGTCACGATGTCACAGATGGCTAAACGATTTAGGTGTGGCGAAGTTCCCAGCGCTGAGGACGAAGATAAGTTGGATGCGATGGTCAGTTCGTTGATTAAATGAGCCCGATATGCAAATCAACCTTGGCTACAGAACGTAATCATGTAAGCATTTATCGAAGCGGTTGACAGTACTTACAGATATCTTAGCAATTACTATAACGCCAGCTTGCGTGATGATTATTTATTAATTTATATAGGATTTATTTGAGGAAGATTTAGATCGGGCCACTATAACATTATGGAAGTCGAATATCGATTTTGCACTGTAGTGGCAAAAGAGGACATCATTTTCATGATGTCCTCTTTTTTTCTGAAAGGCCGGCATGTTTCCGCGCCGGCTTTTCTTTGCCCTTTCCGGGGCATACTGTCCGTATCAGCTAAAAAGGTGGGCGGACGATGCGGGGTTCTTTTGCGGGGCGGTACTATAAGCATCAAAAGGGCGGAAACACGATCTGTTTCATCGCCGGGCAGGCGGACAGCGGCAGCTTTCTTCAGATCATCACCAACGACGAGATCCTGCAATATGATGGGCTGCAGCAGTTTCACGCCGATGCCGGCGGCCTTTCCGTCGCACTGCCCGAGATCCAGGGCTGTGTGGCCTACGGGGCCTTTACGCCGCTGCGCTCGGACATCATGGGGCCGTTCCGCTTTCTGCCCATGCAGTGCCGCCATGAGGTGGTGAGCCTGCGGCATTCCTTGACCGGTGGGTTTACCCTTCATGGGCAATGGATCGACCTCAATGGCGGCGTGGGATATCTTGAGGGGGACCGCGGACGTTCTTTCCCCCGGCAGTACCTTTGGCTGCACTGCAACGATCTCCCAGGCGACTGCAGCATTATGGCCTCGGTGGCGGAGATCCCCTTTGGCGGCCTGCACTTTATGGGCTGCATCTGTGTGGTCTTTTATCAAGGGCAGGAATACCGCCTGGCGACATATCACGGCGTGCGCATCGTCGCCGCGGACCGGCGGCGGCTGATCCTGCGGCAGGGCCGGCAGCGGCTGGAGGTTGCCATCGACGCCCGCCGCGCCCATCCCCTGCAGGCGCCCAAGAGTGGCCGGATGACGGAGACGATCCATGAGAGCAACTGTTCCCGCGCCCGGTTCCGCTTTTGGTGCGGTGGGGAGCAGGTCTTCGATCTGACCAGCGAAAACTGCAGCTTTGAATGCAGCCTGTCCTAAAACGCCGCTCCGACGCGGCAGAACGTCCCGCTTGCCGGGGCGTTTTTGTTTTTTGGGGCGCATTTCTCTTCTTTCTTTTGAACACATCTTTTCTCCGCTTGTCAAAACAAGGGCTGGACCGTATACTAATAGGAAGACGCCGCCGGGCTTACGACGTGAAACATAGAAACGAGGAACGTGTATGCTGAAAAAACGATCCCGCCGGTTGGCGGCTGCCGCCGCCGTCCTTCTTCTGCTGTCCTGTGCCTCTCCGGCCTTGGCCGCGCAGGAGGAGGAACCGCACCGCGTTTTGACCGTCGCTTTCCCCAACAGCCCCGGCATCAGCGAGGTCTATGAGGACGGCACTTACGGCGGCAGCACCTATGACTGGCTGCATGAGATCGCCAAGTATACCGGGTGGGAGTATGAATTCGTCACCGGGGACACCACGGAGCTTCTGCGCGGCATGGCCGCGGGCGAGTACGACCTCATGGGCGGCATGTACCATCTGGACGGCTACGACGAGGTGTACAACTATCCCAAATACACCATGGGCTCCAATTATTCCCTGCTCATCTACCGGCAGGACGACGAGAGCATCAAGGGCTTCGACTACACCACCCTCAACGGCAAGACCATCGGTGTTTTTAAAAACGCCGTCAGCAAGATCGAACGGCTGAAAAAATTCCTCGACTTCAACCACCTCAGCTGCGAGCTTGTCTATTACGACGATGCCTCGGACTATGTGAAGTGTCTGGACAAGGGCGAGGTGGACATCCTTTACGGCAGTGACGTCTATATGGAGGAAAACTACAACGTGGCCGCCAAGGTGGAGGCCGACCCCTACTATCTCATCACCGCCCTGGACGAGCCGGAGCTGTGCCGCCAGCTCTCCGAGGCCATGAGCGCCATCTATGCGGCCAACCCCAATTTTGCAAAGGATCTTTATGAGAAGTACTTTCCGGCGCAGTACATCAACTCCATTGGCTTTTCTCCGGAGGAAGAGGCGTTTTTACAGCAGAGCGGTCCTGTCCGCGTGGCGGTGGTGCGGGAGATGTATCCGCTGTTTTATCTGGAGGATGAAGTGCCCAGAGGCATCGTCCCCGATTATCTCGCCCTGGTCACGGGGCGCACCGGCCTGGCGTTCGAGTATCTCTATGCCGATTCCTACGGCCAGCTGCCGGGCCTGGTGACAAGCGGCGGAGCCGACCTGATCGGCTGCTACCTGGAGGGCGAGGAGGCCGCGGACGATGCCGGGCTGGCCTGTACGCCGCTGCTGACGGGCATGGACTCCATGCTGGTGCGCAACAAGTACAGCGACCTTTCCGCGGACGGTCTGGTGATGGCGGTGCCCGTGGGGCGCACCTTCTCCCCCGCAAGCGCCCGCCACACCGTGCAGTACTATGACCGCTATGAGGATTGTTTGGCGGCCATCAACCGCGGCGAGGCCGATTATACCTACATGCCGGGCGCGTCGCTGGAAGCGATGTATGCCAAGGAATATTACCCCAACATCACCCCCTCCGTGGACAATGCGCAGAAGGAGCAGGTCTCCTTCGCCGTGGCCCGGCCGGTGAACGTGCCGCTCTACTCCGTGCTCAGCAAGGCCATCGGCAACCTGACGGAGGCCGAGGTGAGCAGCGTCGTCTCGCAGAACCTGCTGCCCACCCCGGTGGCGCCCGCCACCTTCCAGTCGCTGCTCTACACCAACCCGTTGCTGGTATTTTCGGTGTCCATGGGCTTTGTGGTGTTGGCAGCAGCGGTGATCCTCTTGTTCAACTTCTATAAAATGAAGACCCGGCTGATGCGCGTCCAGCTGGAAAAAGCCGAGGAGACCAGCCGCGCCAAATCCGATTTCCTCTCCCGCATGAGCCACGAGATCCGCACGCCGATGAACGCCATCATCGGCCTGACCAACCTGGCGATGATGACCGGTGAGGCGACGCCCGCCCTCCAGGAGGACCTGGGCAAGATCGACACCTCCGCCAAATTCCTGCTCTCGCTGCTCAACGACGTGCTGGACATGTCCAAGATCGACAGCCAAAAGATGCAGCTGACGCCGTCGCCCTTCTGTATGGGCGACGTGTTGGAGCAGCTGCGGGACATCTTTACCCTGCAGGCGCAGCAAAAGCAGATCGGCCTGGTGTTCGACTGCCCCGCGGAGACCGGGCTTTATGTGGGCGACAGCATGCGGCTGAGCCAGGTGCTGACGAACCTGCTCTCCAACGCCTGCAAATTCACCGACCCCGCGGGGCGCATCACCCTGACCGTCCGTGAAGAGGAGCGGCAGGGCGAGGAGGCCGTGCTTTTCTTCTCGGTGCGCGATACCGGCGTGGGCATCCGCCCCGAGGACCAGGGGCGCATTTTCCTCTCCTTTGAGCAGGCCGCCGACCGCAGGCCCAATGCCCCGGGCACCGGGCTGGGCCTTGCCATCTGCCGCAGCCTGGTAGCGCTCATGGGCGGCGAGCTGCAGCTGAAGAGCGCGCCCGGCGAGGGCTCGGACTTCTATTTCACCATCCGGCTGCCCCTCTTCCACGGCGCGCTGGCGCGCAGGGAGGCCGCCGCAGACGCCCCTCTCACCGCGCTGGCCGGGCTGCGGGTGCTGCTGGCCGAGGACAACGACATCAACGCCGAGATCGCCGTTGCGCTGCTGGAGATGCAGCACGTGGCGGTGGAGCGCGCCGCGGACGGGCGGCAGGCCGTGGAGCGGTTCGCCGCCAGCCCGGCGGGCTATTTCGGCGCCGTGCTAATGGACGTCAACATGCCGGTGATGGACGGCCTGGAGGCCACGGCGGCCATCCGCGCCCTGGCCCGGCCCGACGCCGCAGCCGTACCCATTTTGGCGATGACGGCCAACACCTTCCAGGAGGACCGGGACAAGGCGGCGCAGGCCGGGATGACCGGCTTTTTGCCCAAGCCCTTCGATGCCCAGCAGCTTTACACGGCGCTGGCATCCGCCGTCCCGGCCAAGGCTCCGGTATAAATAGAGACAAACAAGCTGCGCCGCAGGATCCAGGGTCCCGCGGCGCAGCTTTTTTAAACAAAAACAGGGGGGGCGCTTACGGCGCCACCTCGAAGAGGGCCTCCGTCTCTACCGGGATGCCGCCCGGCAGGGCGTTGACGCCGATGGCCGAGCGGGAGGGCAGGCCCGCGGCCTCGCCCCACAGCTCCCGCAGCAGCGCCGTGCCGCCGTTGGCCACGGCGGGCTGGTCGTGGAAGCCGTCCGCGCTCTGGACGAAGGTGGTGATCTTGACCACGCTCTTTACGCGTCGCAGGTCGCCCACGGCCTCTTCCAGCACCGCAAGCACGTTCAGCATACAGGCGCGGGCATAGGCCTGGCCCTGCTCCACCGTCACTTCTTCGCCCAGGCGGCCCGTCACCGGGCCGTCCAGCACGGGGCCGCAGCCCGAGACGTAGTACAGCGTTTCGCCGAACTGCTTGCAGGGGGCATAGAGGCCGCCCTTGGCGGGCGGGGGCGGCAGCCGCACGCCCAGTTGTTCCATCTTCTCGTAAATATCCATGTTTCTCATCCTTTCTCATCGCCGCGGCGCAGCAATCGGCCCGCCCGCGTCTTGTTCATGCTGCCGTCGATCAGCGCCAGCCGCCCGCCCACATAGGCGCGCGACAGCCCCACGGCGTCCTGCTTGGGCGCGGCATAGGCGGCCGTGTCGCGGAAGGCGCCGGGCCGGAACACCAGTAGGTCCGCCGCCGCGCCGGGCCGCAGCACGCCGCGCCCCGGCAGATGGGCGCGCGCCGCGGGCATGCCTGTCATTTTGTGCACCGCCTGGGCGAAGGACAGCACGCCCTCCTCCGCCACCAGCTTGCGCAGCACGCGGGGGAAGGCCCCGTACAGGCGCGGGTGCGGGTTTTCCCCGCCGCCGTACAGCGCGTCCGAGATGAACGCCGTGTAGGGCAGGCGCGCCACGGCCTGCACGTCCTCCCACGCCATGCTGAGGACGATGACGCCCACCTTGCCGCCCGTCCCGGCCAGCAGCTCGGCCATCAGGTCCGCCGGATCGGCGCTGCCGTGCAGCGCCGCGGCCGCGGCAAAATCCATGCCCTGATAGCGGGCATAGGGCGCGGCGGACACGGAGCTGATCAAAATGCGATCCCAGCCGATGGACGCCGCCATGTTGTCCCAGCCGGGATGACTGCGGGACAGCTCCTCCCGCAGACGGGCCGCGCCTGCCGGGGTGCTGAAAAATTCCGGCGCGCAGGCCGCCAGCGTGGGCGGCAGCAGGGAGAGCAGCGTGGTGGAGCCGCCGTCGTAGGGATAAAGATCCGCCGTGACTTCCTGGCCCTGCGCCCGCGCCGTCTCGATACAATCGATGGCGCGGAAGATCTGATCGCGCCAGTTGTGGATGCCCGTGGCCTTGAAATGGCTGATGTTCAGCCGCACGCCGGCGCGCCGGGCGATGTCCACCACCTCCCGCACCGAGGGCACCAGGCTGTCGCCCTCCCCGCGGATATGGGTACACAGCAGCCCGTCCCGCAGTGCCACCGGGCGCAGCAGGGCGTCGTATTCCTGGGGGCGGGTGTAGCATTCCGGGCGGTACATGAGGCCCAGCGACGCCCCGCAGGCGCCCGCCTGCATGGCCTCGTCCACCAGCGCCGCCGCCCTTGCCAGCGCCGCCCCTGCCAAGGGCGCCTCTGAAAAGCCCTGCACGGTATAGCGCACCGCGCCGATGCCCGCCAGGAAGCCCAGGTTGAGCGGCAGCGCCGCCGTTTCCAGCGCCCGCGCATAGGCCGCATAGCTGCCGCAGGGCGCGCCGGGCGGCACCGGGCCCACCACGGGCTCGATATAATCGTAAAACGCGCCGTGGCGGGCGGCGTCCAGCGGCACGGGCGCAAGGCCGCAGTTGCCCGCCACCGCGGTGGTGATGCCCTGGGCCAGCTCGGTTTGGCCGAAGGCTTCGTCCCGCAAGGGGGCCACGTCGCAGTGGCGGTGCAGGTCCACAAAGCCCGGCGTCACCACCTGCCCGGCGGCGTCCACGGCAGGCACGTTCGGCCCGCCCGCGCCGGGGCCCAGCCCCGCGATGACGCCGCCGCGCACCCAGACGTCCGTCTTTTCGGGCGGCGCGCCGGTGCCGTCGTACACCAGGCCGCCGCGCACGGCAAATTCCTCCATCCATGTCACCTCCTAGACCGTGCTGCCGCGGGCGTCCACGGGCCGGCGGGTCAGGCGCCCGCCCTCCAGCAGATACACCGCGTTTTGCTGGTTGACGGCGGTGCACACGTGGATGGGCACCAGCGTGAGCACGTCGCCCACGCGCAGGCCCGTGACGCCGTTTTGCGCCGTCAGAATGCCGTGCTCCTCGTTCATGCGGTCAAGGCACAGGTCCGGCCTGCCCTCCACCGCCGCGTAGCCCTTGAAATAGAAGGGCGGCGCGTTCAGCGGGATGTCGGTGGCGAAGGTCTTGCTGCCGCCGTCCAGCACCGCGTATGCCGGGTGCTGGACGCTCACCACCGTGGCGGCATAGCGCACGGCGACTTCCTCCGGCGCGGCCACGTGCTCGCCGCACAGCAGCTGGTCCTTGAAAATGTAGGTGCCGGGGCGCACCTCCGTCACCAGGCCCGTTTGGGCCACGGCCACGCCCGTGGGGGAGGACCCGGCGCTGATGTCGCGGATGGGCACGCCCGCCGCCCGGATGCGCCGCGCGGCCTCGGCCATCAGCTCGCCCTCCTCCTGCGCGGCCAGCGCGTTGTCCCCGGTGGGCGCGCCCTGGTAAACAAGGCCCTTGAAGGTGTAGATGCCCGTGAGGTGCAGGCCCTTCAGGACGGCGATGCTTTGGGCCAGGGCCGCAGCCTCCGCCAGGGGCACGCCCGTGCGGCCCGCGCCGGTGTCGATCTCCAGCCGCACCTCCAGCCGCATCTGGGCGGCCAGGGCCGCCTCGTTCAGCAGCTGCGCGCTCTCCAGACTGTCCACGGCCAGGATCAGCCGGTCCAGCTGCGGGGCCAACGCCAGCGCGCGGCGGATGCGGAACGCCCCCACCATGGGGTAGGCGATGAAGATGTCCCGCAGGCCGCCCGCGGCCATGGCCTCGGCCTCGCTGACCTTGGCGCAGGTGATGCCCTGGGCCCCCGCCGCCACCTGCATGCGCGCGAACAGGGCCATTTTGTGCGTCTTGATGTGGGGGCGCAGAGCGCACCCGGCCGCGCTGACGGCGGCCTGCATGGCCGCGATGTTGCGGCGCGCCCCGTCCACGTCGAGCACCACACAGGGCGTCTCCAGCTGGGCCAGCAGTTCTTGTGTCAATTCCATTGGCTTTTTCCTCTCTCCCGCCCCGGCGTTCAGGCGCGCCAGCGGGGCAGGTTGGCGCGGACGAAAGCGTCGTCGCTGAGCTCCGGATACATGGCGTACACGCGGTCGATCTCCCGCGCCTGGCCCTCGCTGAGCTGCTCGTCCGGGTCCAGGCACCAGGTGCCCGCCATCAGCCCCTGGCGCCGCAGCACCTCATGTACGCCAGGGATGCACCCCGCAAACCCGTGCGCCACATCGAAGAACGCGCCGTTGCAGTCCGTGATAGCCGCGCCCCGCGCCAGCAGCTCGGCCGGGATATCCCGCCCGTCCTGATACTGCCGCAGCTCTTCATACAAGGCCACCACGCTGTGCGTCCACACCGACCAGTGCCCCAGCAGCCCGCCCACAAAGCGCAGCTCCACCGCTTCCCCGTTCACCCGGAAGCGGTACGGCGTCAGCAGATCGGCCACGATGTTGTCGTCGTTGCCCGTGTACAGCGCCACCTCCCGCCGCCGCGCCGAGCCGGCCACGCCCCGCACCAGGTCGATGGTCTGGTACCGGTCGAAGGACGCGCACTTGATGGCCGCCACCCCCGGCGTGTCCGCCACCGCCCGCCAGTACTCCGCCGAGAGCCGCCGCCCCCCGCAGGCCGTCTGTAAGTAAAAGCCGATGACCGGCAGCACCGCCGCCACCGCCCCGGTGCGCGCCGCCAGTTCCTCCTCGCTGCGGTGGGCGAGGCCGCCCGGGCTCAGCAGCACCGCGTCGAAGCCCAGCGCCCGCGCCGTGCGCGCCTCCGCGCAGGCCTGCGCCGTCTCCCCGCACACCCCCGCCACCCGCACCAGCGTCTTGCCCGTGCGCGCCTCATAGGCGTCCAGCTCCTGCGCCGCCACCCGCAGCACCGGCTCAAAAAGCGCGATCTCCGGCCTGCGGATCTCGAACTGCGTGGTATGCACCGCCACCGCCAGGCCGCCCACGCCCGCGTCCAGATAGTAGCGGATCAGTGTGCGCTGCCCCGCCGCGTCGAACTGCCGGTCCTTGTCCAGCACCAGCGGGATCGCCGGGATCACCGTCCCCCCGTGCAAGATCGCAAGCGCCGTCTCATGCCGTCCCATCAATAGCTCCCCTTCCGCTCTTCAAAATGCGTGGGCTTGCCCAAGGCCCGCCCGCCGTCCAAGATCCACTGCGCCTGCCAGGCAATCAATGTTTCCAGCGGCACCGTGGGATAGCCGAACAAACTGAACATTTTGCCCGCGTTGCTCAGATACGCCGTGTCCGTCTCTTCCCCCGTGAACACCGGCGCCTTGCCCAGCAGCGCGCCCAGCTTTTCCGCCGTGGCCCGCACGCCCGCCGTCTCCGGGCCCGTCACGTTCAGCCGGAACACCTCCGGCGACGCGTGCCCCAGCAGCCGCAGCGCCGCCTCGTTGGCGTCCCCCTGCCAGATGCAGTTGAAGCTGGGCGTGGTGACGCTGATGGGCGTGCCCTCCAGGATATTTTTCGCCATGTCGTACAGCACGCCGTAGCGCAGGTCCACCGCGTAATTGAGGCGGTACACGGCCACGCGGGTGCCGAAGGTTTTGGCCGCGTACTCGAACATGCGCTCGCGCCCCTGGCAGGACATGCAGTATTCGCCCCCGGGCTCGGTGGGCGTCTGCTCGGTGGCGCCGCCGCTGCCCACGGGCACCTTGGGATAGAGGTTGCCGCTGGAAAAGACCACGATGCGGCTGTGCCGGTAGCGCTCGGCCACGCGGCTGGGCAGCCAGGTATTCATGGCCCAGGTGGCGTACTCGTTGCCCTGGGTGCCGAACTTCTTGCCCGCCATGTAGATGATGTTCTCGGCGTCGGGCAGGGCCTGCAGGGCGCCGGGCTGCAAAAGGTCGGCGCTGACGAGCTCGACGCCGCTTTTTTCCAGCAGCTCCACCACCAGCGGGTCGCTGAAACGGGAGACCGCGATGACGCGTTTGTCCACGCCCGCGGCGCGCAGGGCGTTTTTCGCCAGCACGCACAGGGTGGGGCCCATCTTGCCGCCCGCGCCCAGCACCAAAATGTCGCCCTCCAGCGCCCCCAGCTCCGCCGCCAGCGCACCGCTCGGCGTCGTCAGCAGCTCGTTCAGCTTTTCTTCCGTCCACTTCATACGATTTCCTCGCTTTCTTTTACAAAATTGCCGCGGGCCATGACGGCCTGCACGGCCAAATCTTTGTCCAGCAGCACGATGTCCGCGTCAAAGCCCGGCGCCAGACTGCCTTTTTTGTCCGCCAGGCCCACCACGCGGGCGGGAGTGGCGGTGGCCATGGCCACAGCGTCCCAGAGAGGCGCCCCGGCCAGCTGCACCATGTTGCGCACCAGCCGGTCCATGGTGGCGACGCTGCCCGCAAAGGCCTGGCGGTCCGGCAGCTTCATCACGCCGTCCTCCAGCACGGTCTCCATGCCGTTGGCCTGCCGCAGCACCGTGCCGTCCGGCACGTCGCTGCCCGCGGCAAACAGCGCGTCCGTGACCAGGGAGATGCGGTCCGCGCCCTTGCATTTCACAATGAGGCGCAGCAGCTCCGGCGGCAGATGCTTGCCATCCGCGATCACCTGCACAGTGAATGCGTCTTCCAATAACCCGGCCTCCACCACGCCGCCGAAGCGGTAGCCGTTTTTGCGGTGCACCAAAGAGCAGCCGGAGTAGATGTGCGTGATATCGGTGTAGCCGTGGGCCAGCGCCCGGCGGCAGGTCTCGTAATCCGCGTCCGAATGGGCGATGCTGGCCGGGATGCCCCGTGCCCGCAGCGCGTCGCCCAGCGCCAGCGCGCCGG
>CATXYA010000017.1 GCA_958403605.1 uncultured Oscillospiraceae bacterium | reverse complement strand
CGTGCTCCACCTCTTCTTTTCGGGCGGGCAGCTCGTCCATGCTGCGGCGGTACACGATGTACACGTTCTCGGCGCCCAGGCGTTTGGCGCAGCGCGCGGCGTCCATGGCGACGTTGCCGCCGCCGACGATAGCCACGTTTTTGGATTGCTGAATGGGGGTCTTGGAACCGGGCAGATACGCCTTCATCAGGTTGATGCGGGTGAGGAACTCGTTGGCGGAGTACACGCCGTTCAGGCTTTCACCGGGGATGCCCATAAAGCGGGGCAGACCGGCGCCGGAGCCGATGAACACGGCCTCGTTGCCCATTTCGAACAGCTCGTCGATGGTGATGGTCTTGCCGATGACCACGTCGGTCTCCACGTCCACGCCGATCTCCCGCAGGCCGTCGATCTCCTTGCGGACGATCTCTTTGGGCAGACGGAACTCGGGGATGCCGTACACCAGCACGCCACCGGGCGTGTGCAGCGCCTCATAGATCGAGACCTTGTAGCCCAGCTTCGCCAGATCGCCGGCGGCGGTCAGGCCGCTGGGGCCGGAGCCGATGACAGCCACCTTGTGGCCGTTGGCGGCGGGCATCTGCGGTTTTTCGGTGTTGTGCTCGCGGTGCCAATCGGCCACGAAGCGCTCCAAACGGCCGATGCCCACGCTCTCGGCCTTGATGCCGCGCACGCATTTGCCCTCGCACTGGTTCTCCTGGGGGCAGACGCGGCCGCACACGGCGGGCAGCGCGGAGGAAGCGGACAGCACCTGGTAGGCGCCCTCCATATCCTCTTCCGCCACTTTGGAGATAAAGCCGGGGATATCGATGCCCACCGGGCAGCCGGACACACAGGGCTTGGTTTTGCAGTGCAGGCAGCGCTTGGCCTCGTTCACCGCCATCTCATAAGTATAGCCCAGGGCCACCTCGTAGAAGTTTTTGTTGCGGACATTGGGGTCCTGTACGGGCATGGGACATTTTTTCGGATCCATGTTAGGCATGATTACTTGACCTCCTTGTTCAGCAGGTTGCACGTGGCTTCCCGGGCATGCGCCTCAAAGTCGCGGTACATGCCGCCGCGGTGCATCGCCTCGTCGAAATCCACCTCATGGCCGTCAAAGTCGGGGCCGTCCACGCAGGCAAACTTGGTCTGGCCGCCCACGGTGAGGCGGCAGCCGCCGCACATGCCCGTGCCGTCGATCATGATGGGGTTCATGGAAACGGTGGTTTTGAGATTGTACTTTTTGGTGAGCTGGCAGACAAACTTCATCATCACCAGCGGGCCGATGGCGATGACCTCGTCATACTGGTTGCCCGCCAGGATCAGCTGCTCCAGCGCGTTGGTGACAAGGCCCTTTTCGCCCCAAGTGCCGTCGTCGGACATTTTGGCCACCTTGTTGGACACAGCCTCGAACTCCTGCTCCAGGATCACCAGGTCCTTATTGCGGAAGCCGATGATGGAGTGCACCTCGGCACCCAGCTCATGCAGCTTTTTGGCGGTGGGGTACGCGATGGCACAGCCCACGCCGCCGCCCACGACGGCCACTTTTTTCAGGCCGTCCAGATGGCTGGGGGTGCCCAGGGGGCCCACGAAGTCCACCAGCTGGTCGCCCACATTCAGGGCGTTCAGCTCCATGGTGGAGGCGCCGACGATCTGGAAAATGATGGTGATGGTGCCCTGCTCGCGGTCATAGTCCGCAATGGTCAAGGGGACGCGCTCACCGTCCTCGGACGCACGGTAAATGATGAACTGGCCCGGTTCTGCTTTCTTCGCTACCAGCGGCGCCTCGATGACCATTTTTGTCACCGTCGGGTTCAGCGCCTGTTTCTCCAAAATCTTGAACATACTCTTCCTCCGTTACTATTTTCAAAAAAAGCGAAACTGCACGAGAAGCAGCCTCCCGCGGGCACATGGCCCGCGAAAGACTGCTTGTAGGTAGCTTCGCTCTCAAACGGCTAGTGTGGATTTAGAAATCGATGTCTTTGTCGTAGTACACGGCAAGCAGCAATTTCTCCATCTCTTCCTGGCTGGGCTGACGGGGGTTGGAACCCGTGCAGGCATCCCCGATGGCCAGTTCCGCCACACTGGACAGCTTCTCTTTGTACTCGGCTTCGTCGATGATGCTCTTGTCGGCGATCACGCCGGCCTCGCCGTAGTTCTGGATGGACAGGGGGATGTTGAGCTGCTGGTTCATGCTGCGCAGCTCGGCGATCAGCGCGTCCACCAGCTCCTCGGTGGTATTGCCCGGCAAATTGATGAAGCGGGCGATCTCGGCATAGCGCTCGGCCGCCTCGGGGTTTTTGGCGTTGAACTTGATGACCTTCGGCAGGTACATCGCGTTGGCCGCGCCGTGGATGATGTGGCCGCCGGAGAAGGCCGCGCCGGTCTTGTGGGCCATGGAGTGCACGATGCCCAGCAGCGCGTTGGAGAACGCCATGCCGGCCAGGCACTGGGCGTCATGCATGCGGTCGCGGGCTTCCATGTCGCCGTCGTAGGATTTCTTCAGATCGTCGTGGATCATCTTGATGGCATGCAGGGCCAGCGGATCGGTGTAGTTGCAGTGCAGGGTGGACACATAGGCCTCGATGGCGTGGGTCATGGCGTCCATGCCGGTGTGGGCCGTCAGCTTCGGGGGCATTTTCTCTGCCAGCTCGGGGTCGACAATGGCCACGTCCGGGGTGATGTTGAAGTCGGCCAAGGGATATTTGATGCCCTTGTCATAATCGGTGATAACTGCGAACGCGGTGACCTCGGTTGCCGTGCCGGAGGTGGAGGGGATGGCGCAGAAGTGCGCTTTCGTGCGCAGCGTGGGGAAGCCGAAGGGCACGCACAGCTGCTCGAAGGTCACTTCCGGGTACTCGTAGAACGCCCACATGGCTTTGGCCGCGTCGATGGGGCTGCCGCCGCCCATGGCGACGATCCAATCCGGCTCAAATTTGCGCATGGCCTCGGCGCCCTTCATGACGGTGGTCACGGAAGGATCGGGCTCCACGCCTTCAAACAGCTCCACTTCCATGCCCGCTTCTTTTAAGTAGCTGACGACGCGGTCCAGGAAGCCGAAACGCTTCAGGCTGCCGCCGCCCACAACGACCATCGCTTTTTTGCCGGTCAGGTTTTTCAGCTCCTCCAAAGAGCCCTTGCCATGATACAGATCACGCGGTAAAGTAAAACGACCCATTGTATAAATACCTCCCAAAAATATGACACCGGTACATTTTCCGGCTTTTCGGAAAAATTCAAGGGCAGAAAATTGTCTCTTTCTGTCCTTCGTTAAAATTTTATCAGTTTACTTTTCGTTTGTAAACTGTATAATAAGAATAAGAGTTATCTCAAAAAAGCATAACTAATTGTTGTGAGGTGTGTGAAATGGACCTTCAGCAGCTGCGGTACGCCGTCACGGTGGCGGAGTGCGGCTCCATCAACAAGGCCGCGGGGCGGCTGTATATGGGCCAGCCCAACCTCTCCAAAAGCCTGCGGGAGCTGGAAAACGAGATCGGGCGGCCGCTGTTCCGCCGCACGGCCCGCGGCGTGGAGCCCACGTCGGTGGGCGCGGAATTTTTGATCTACGCCCGCACCATCCTGGAGCAGATGGACAGCCTGACGGCCATGTACCATCCCCAGGAGGACGGCGAGCTGCGCTTTTCCGCCTGCGTGCCCCGCGCCAGCTATATCGCGGACGCGTTCAGCCGCTGGGCCAAACGCTATGCCGCCGCGCCCATGCACCTGCGCTACCGCGAGACGAACACCGCCGCCACCCTGGAGGCCGTCTCCCTGGAGGAGGCGGAGCTGGGCATCGTGCGCTACGAGCGGCGCGACGCCGCCTATTTTGAAAGCACCGTGTTGGGCCACGGCCTGCACCAGGCGCCGCTGTGGGAGTTCAGCATGGCCCTGCTGATGCACGAGGCGCATCCCCTGGCGCATTTGGAGGAGATCCCCTTCTCCCGGCTGGCGGCCTATCCCCGCCTGGTGCACGGGGACTTTGCCCCCATGGGCCCGCAGGACGGGGCCGACAGCGCGCCGCAGACGGCGGCGGGCGGAGAGATCGCGGTCTATGACCGCGCCGGACAGTTCGACGTGCTGCGCAGCGTGGCGGGCAGCTATATGTGGGTCAGCCCCATGCCCGCCGCCGTGCTGGCCCGCCAGGGACTGGTGCAGCGGCCCTGCCGCTCGGGCACACTGTACCGCGACGCGGCGGTGTGGAAGGGCAAAATGAGCGAGCCCGCCTCCACCTTCCTGGATTTCGTGCGCGCCGAGATCAGCGAGCTGGTGCGTCAAAAATAGACTTTGGTGAACTACGCGCCAAAAAGCCGGCGGCCTTTGGGAGATTCCTCCAAGGCCGCCGGCTTTTTATTTTTAATAATCATTGAGATATGCAGTTACAATCCCTCGATATGTTCCTTGATACATACCAGGAGAAGGGAAACCAGACGCAATCCCTACGCAAGGTAGCGTACCATGTGCCATAATTGGGGTTCCATCTGCATTATAATATCCAGAAGGAACCGTAACATAAATTTCGAGGGGCAACATATTGGCACTTGTAGCACTAAGATACTTTGTATACTCAAATTGATACACCCATCGGGGAGAAATCCCCTTTTCGTCCTCTAACAAATTTACACTTGATGTTAAATTTCTTCCCTCAGGTGATTCCGCAAAACTACCAACTGCTCCAAAGCTGAAAAGAAAAACCAAGACAATTAAAAAAGAAATTGCTTTTTTCATTATTTTCCCCTTCCTTTATGACTCGGAATTTTTTGCAATCAGATTCCCACACAGAACGGGTACCTCCCCGTTAAGGATCTTTCCATCTTCCAGTGTTCCCTTTACATAAACTTCCACTGTTCCACTCAGTTCAGAATCATAGGTGATCAGGCCATGTTCATCAATTGAAATAAGTTCATCGGCGATAGAGCAAGAAAACTCAAAAGAACAGGGCAGGTCAGGTTCAATAATAGGTGATAGCTGATAAGTAGACCCCGGTTTCTCCAAACAAATAGAATCGGGAAGCACAAGTTGAACATGAACGTTCTCTTCCGTTTGAGAAGTCGGAACTTCATGGATAAACTCTGTAGAAGTTTCAGAAGAAGAATTGGCGTCACTTATTCTTTGATTGCAGCCTGTACCTCCAAAAACAAGCAGGCAAGAAGCAAGAAAAACACTTGCGATTTTAAAAAAAACGTTTTCCATAATAACCACCTACGCCTGTTTTAATCGTAGTAATACATATAGCCCGTATAAGTAACTTGAAATAGGTGTCATCCAGGTACAATTTCTTGTATATGTGTGTAGCCAGCTAAAGAAAGCGTACCATGGGCTGTTCCACTGCCATAAGGATTCGGTTCCGAATAGTAGATGGTCTGCGGCCAATCGGACCAACTAGGATTCCCTTTTTCGCTATAAGATTGAACCACAGCGCTTTTCCAATAACTACGCTGGTCTCTTGTAATTTGTGAGTTTGTTTCTGAACTTATCCCTTTTTCAGTAAAAGCACTCCCATCCTCGCTAAAAGTTTGAACGGCTTCAGGTGTGCTTGCGAAAACATTGATACCAAAAGCAGAAAAAAGCAGCAAACTGATTATTAGTGATATAAATTTACGAAATTTCATAAGGTACTCCTTTCTAATAAAGTTGTCATAGCTGTTGGCTAAAGCGCGGGAATCGCCTCGCACAATTTTTAAGAGATTAACTATCCCTATAGATATTCTACTACGGTCCATTATTAACGTAAATACGCATAATTACCAAAAATAAACACTTTTTTCTTACCCCAAAAACAGCAAAAGTGAGGATAGTCCTATCTGGCAGGGCATCCTCACTTTTAGCTTCGTCTTATCCTTCGTGATCCACACAGGGCAAAAAGACCGATTGCTGGGAGTAGAGCAGCCTGCCCTTTTGCTGAGACAGCGCATTGGGCGGATAATAGCTGATCTTCTCCGCCGCCGGCAGGTCTGCCAGATAGCGGAGCAGCGGGTCCTCTTCCGCGTCTTCCCTTGACGGCGTGATCAGACGGGATGGAACATCCTGTGCCGTGGGATAGCTCACGCCGTCATACCACTGTACAGAGTAGTAATCAAATTTTTGGCCGTTTTCCTCCGCCAACTCTTTCAGCCAGCGCAGCCGCGCGGCAAGGTCCTTATCCTGGGTGCCGCCGCCGCTTTCGGGCTGGAATTCCGCGCACAGAACCGTGGGCAGCGGCAGATGATCGCGGTCATATTCCGCGTCCACCTGAAAGACAGGGTCCTGCAAATCGAACGCCATCTGCCGCTCGCCGGGATAGAAATCCGCCCGCAGGGCGTTGACGGCATAGGGTCCCTGGCGCGATTGGGCCCGCAGCTCCGGCGTCAGGGCCTCTTCGTTGAGACGCAGCCGGAAGCGGTTGTAAGTATTGTTGCCGCTCAACGTCTCCGCCGCCTCGGTGGACAATACCGCGCCATCTCTGAAATACGCCAGAAAGCCCGTATCCTGGCTGCCCTTCAAATAGATGTGGCAGACATAGCGCATCTGGCCGTCGGCATAGGTGAATTTGGCGGGCGCCACCACGTAGGGGACGCCGGGATGGTACGCCCGGTAATGGGCCTCGATCTTTTTTTCCGTATACCAGCAACCCAGCGGATTGCCCACCTGACGGTCCACCACCAAAAAAAGCACCACGATGATGAGCAGCGCCAAGCCCAGGGCCAGCAGCCGGGTGAGCCAATTCTGTTTGATGGGCCACAGCGACGACCGTTTCATAACCGCTCCTCCTTCCCTCTATGCCAGTGCAGGCCGCTGAAAGCAAAGTGCAGCAGCGCCGCCACCCAGACGCCCAGCGCCACCAACACCAAATACAGGATGCCTTGGTGAAAACTGCTTTGCAGCGTCCAGGAAAGGCTGTTTTTTACCATCAGCCAGCCGTCCGCATAGCGGGTCATTTCCCAAACGTTCCAGCAGAAGTTCCCCAGGAACGCCAGCACGCCGACGCCCGCGGACACCAGCCACCAGCGCTTGCGCGCCAGCACATAGCTGAGCATGCCCAGCACCGGCATCCACCACATCAGGTAAACGCTGAAGCGCAGCGCCAGGCACAGCGCGGCGCCGATGACGGCGAACACCAGCGCCGACACCGTCATGCGCCGTTTCAGCCGGTGCAGAATCTTGACATCGTCCGGGCTGGGCAGGTCCACCGGGCCGCCCTCCTGCATGTAGGCGCGGCAGGCCTCGCAGTGGGCCGTATGCTCCCGCACTAAGCTTTCGCTGTCCTCACTGGCCACGCCGTCCACCACCAGGGGGATGAGGTCGCGGCAGACGTCACAGGTGATCTCGCACACGATCCCTTGTTTCATGGCTGTTCCTCCTTTTGCATGTTCTCCCGCAGCCAATGCCGTGTGCGGAAGTCGAGCGTGCGGGCCGAGCTTTCGGAGATCCCGCATTTTTGAGCGATCTCGGCGAAGGAATATCCCTGCGCCCGCAAGAGGACGATCTCTCCGGCGGGCGGCTTGCGGGTCGCCAGCAGCCGGCGCACCCGCTCGGCCAAGTCCTTGATATCCAGCTCCGCTTCGATGATCTCGGGGTCTGCCGTCTCGTCGGCCAGATACTGGGCCAGCAGATCGTCGTAAGAAAAGGTGGGCCGGCGGCGGCGCAGCTCATCGATCCAGGCGTGGCGCGCGATACTGCACAGCCATGTCTTCACACTGGCCCCGCCGGAAAAGCGGGACAGGCCCTGCAGCGCCTTCAAAAAGGTCTCGCTCAGCAGGTCCTCGGCCAGGGCCGGGTCATGGGTCAGGCCGCACAGATATCGGTAGATATCGTCCCGGTACGCGCGGTACAAGCGTTCCACTTCCTGCATGGCCGTTCCCCCTTCCCTGTACCATTAGTCGAACCATAGCGGATTTTGTTGCAAAACGCAAGAAAAAAGGCGCGGCACCTCTGTAAAAAGATGCAGCGCCCCTGTTATTTATGGTTCCCGATAAAGCAGCGGATACGCGGCGCGGTCCTTGCGCCGCAGCAAAAGATAGCCCAGCACGTTGCACGCGCCCAGCGCCACGATGACGGCCCACACCGCCCGCATGGGCCAGGCATCGGCCATCTGCCCCACCGCCTGCTGGCCCATCAGCTGGAACGCCCCGCCGAACACTGTGGCAAAGGAGGCAAACCGCCCCCGGTGCGAGGACGGGATGCGCCGGGTGAGATACGGCTGCTTGCCCAGGGTGTCGAACACCTCGCCCACCGTGAACACCACCATGGAGACAAAGTACAGTGCCAGGACGTTCTGCACCAGCGCATACACGGCAAAGCCCGCCACGATCAGACCCTGCCCCACCAGCAGCTTGTTCACGTCCCGCATGTGGGAAAAACACCGCGTGAGCACCGGGGTGCCCACGATCACCACCACGGCGTTGACGCTGGTGAGCATGCCGAACCAGACGGCCCCCTGTTCACCGTACAGCTGCTCCAAATTGAGCGGCAGCAGGAAATTGAATTGGCTGTATACCAGCTGCCACACCGCGCCGCACAGCAAAAACAGCAGCAGCAGCTTGTTGCCTCGCAGCACCTGCCAGATGCTTTGGCCGTCCTGGGTCTGCTCGTAATGGCCGGCCTGCGCATCGTCCTGCGCGGGCGTGACATCCTTGATGAACAGGAAAATCAGCACCGTGGAGGACAGCGTGGCCAGGCTGCTGATGAGGAACGCCAGGTTCAGATGCTGCGCAAACAGAAAGCCGCCGAGGGTGGGCGCCAGCACCAGGCCCAGGTTGGCCCCTAGATAGTTGAGGCTGTAGGCCCGCTCCCGGTCCGCCGAGGTGGACAGGTCGGCCACCAGCGCGTCATAGCTGGGCCATTCCATCTGCGCAAAAATGGCTGCCAGCGCCAGCACCCAGATCACATGGGGGCTCATGGGCAAAAAAGCGCAGATAAAATAGCTGATGACGGTGACGAGGTCGCACACGATGATGATGTTGCGCTTATTGAACCGGTCCGCCAGTTTGCCGCCGATGAGCGTGCAGGGCAGCTGCGCGAAGCCCAGCAGCAGCAACAGCCCCGCGATCTCCGAGGCGGAAAAGCCCAGCTTGCTTTTTAAGATCAGCGTCATCATCGGCCAGATGAGCGCCCCCATATTGGTGACCACGCGGCCCCAGAAAACAATGTATAATTCGCGCCGCAGGCCTAAATATTGCCGGATAAATTTCATACACAAATTCCCCTCTGTGGATGAGAGCGCCATGCTCCCGCAAAAGACAAAAAAACGCCCGCAAAATCTGCATTTTGCGGGCAGTCATAACGCCTCATTCGGTTCTTTTGTAGTATATCAGAGCATCTGGGGGCTGTCAAGGCGCCGCGGGGCTTGTCTTCCAGCGCTAAGCCCTTTATAATAAAGAAAAAAGGAGGGAAGCGCGATGTCTGATACCGAAATGTCCGCCACCAACACCATGGAGACCACATCCCCTGCCCCCCAGCACAAAAAATGGTTTCTGATCTTCGCGGCGGTTTTGCTGCTGCTTGCATTGGTGGGCGCCGTGGTTTGGGCCTTGCTGCCCAAGACGGTCACCATCCGGCTGTGCACGCAGTCCCTTTCCTATGACAGCGACGGGACGCTCGTCAGCCGGACCGACTACACCTATGACGATGCGGGCGCGCTGCTCAGCATTCAATTTTATGATGCCGACGGCACAGCCGACGGCGGGCGGAAATGCACCTACCGGGAAGGCGAGAATGGTGAGATCACCCAGCGCGAGGGGTTGTATCAGGCGGACGGCGAGCTCATCACTTGGATCGAATTCACCTATGACCGCACGGGCAGGCTGCTGCGCAATTGTTACAACTTTAGCGGCGGCGAGGACGCGGAGTATTGCTTCGAAAACTCTTACGACGCCAAGGGCCAGCTGGTCAGCCAGCAGAATTACGACGCGGAGGGCGCCCCTCTCAACCGCACGGAGTGGACGTATGACGACAAGGGCAATCAAATACGGGAACAATATTATACGCAAAGCGGTGCGCCCGGAGATTGGAAGGAGCACCTCTATGACGCCAACGGACAAGACCTCGGCTGGCAGTATTATAACGCGGACGGCAGCCTGGGCGGGCGCATGGAGTACACCTACGACGAGCAGGGCAACCGCATCCGCGAGCAATATTACGCGGACGAGGAAGGCACGGGGTGGTACATGACGTATACCTACGACAGCGAGGGCCGTCAGACAGGGAAGGAAGGCTACGTGGAAGATGGCAGCGTTATTAGCCGCTCCCAATACGAGTATGACGAAGCCGGCAACCGGTTCCTTTTGCAGGAGGACCAGGACGGCGACGGCAAGACCGACATCTGGATGGAATCCACCTATGAAGACTTCCCCGTGTCCAAGGACAGCCTGGCCGCTAAACTAGACGCTTTGAAAAAGCAAGCGGCCTCTGCCGCCGCATAAGACCGCGTGAAACAAATTATAAAACGCCCCGCGCCGCGAATTTTTCGCAGCGCGGGGCGTTTCCTATTTTCGATTGCCTCAGATGGCGTCCAGGCCCTTTTGCAGGTCGGCCAGGATGTCGTCGATGTGCTCCAGGCCCACCGAGAGGCGGATGAGGCCCGGCGTGATGCCCGCCGCCACCAGCTGCTCGTCAGTGAGCTGGCGGTGAGTGCTGGAGGCCGGGTGCAGCACGCAGGTGCAGATATCAGCCACGTGCACCACATTGTTGGCAAGCTCCAGGCTGTCCATGAAGCGCACGGCGGCCTCCCGCCCGCCCTTCACGGAGAAGGAGATGACGCCGGAGCAGCCCTGGGGCAGGTATTTCTGCGCCGCCGCGTGATAGCGGTCGCCGGGCAGCGTGGGGTAGTTGATGAACTCCACCTTGTCGCTGGCGGCCAAAAATTCGGCGGCGCGCTCGGCGTTGCGGCAGTGGCGCTCCATGCGCACGGCCAGCGTCTCCAGGCCCAGGTTCAGCAAAAAGGCCGCCTGGGCGCTGGGGTACATGCCGAAGTCCCGCATCAGCTGCACGCGGGCCTTCGTGATATAGGCCGCGCTGCCGAACTGCGCGGTATAGGTGACGCCGTGATAGCTTTCGTCGGGGGTGCACAGCTCGGGGAATTTGCCATTCGTCCAATCGAACTTGCCGGAGTCCACCACGACGCCGCCCACCTGCACGGCGTGGCCGTCCATGTATTTGGTGGTGGAGTGCACTACGATATCGGCGCCGAACTCGAAGGGGCGGCACAGCACGGGCGTGGCAAAGGTGTTGTCCACGATGAGGGGCACGCCGTTTTTGTGG
>CATXYA010000016.1 GCA_958403605.1 uncultured Oscillospiraceae bacterium | reverse complement strand
CGGCGCTGCGCACCCCGCGCGCCAGCAGCGCCGCCGCCACCGCCGCGCCCGCGCGCTCCATCATCTCCCGGTAGGAAAGCCCGGCGGCGTCCGCCCGCCGTTCCAGCTCCTTCATCTGCGCCGCGGTCACTTCCATGGCCCGCGCCTCCTTTCGCGGAAGCGGCCCTGCACGGGGCCGTTCCCATCTTTTTCCATCATAACAAACAAAAAAGGAAACGGCAAGCATTCGCCTGCCGTTTCCCGTTTAGAATCAACCGGTAATGGTTTGATAGATGCCGATGAGGCCCGTCACCGTCACCACGATGACAAGGATGGGCACCAGATAGCGGATGCACCGCACCCACAGCTTGCCCAGCTTGAAGCCGGGGCAGCCGTCCTGCAGCTCGGCGGTGAGGCGGCGCATGTCCCAGCGCCAGGCCAAAAACCAGCACATCAGGATGCCGCCCAAGGGCAGCAAAATGTTGTCGGTCAGCACGCCCATAAGGTCAAAGAAATTGTAGCCCGCCACGGTGGCGCCGGCCAGCGGGCCGAAGGCCAGGGCGCTGGGCACGCCCAGGGCAAACACCCCCGCGCCCATGGTGAAGGCGGCCACCTTGCGGCTCATGCCCCAGCTGTCCATGGCAAAGCTGATGGGCACCTCCAGCAGCGCGATGGCGCTGGTGAGGGCCGCGAAGCACACCAAGGCGAAAAATGCCAGCGCCCACACCGGCCCGCCGGGCAGTGCGGCAAACACCTGGGGCAGCGTGCTGAAAATGAGGCTGGGGCCGCTGGCCGGTTCCAGCCCGAAGGAGAACACCGCCGGAAAGATCGCCAGGCCCGCCAGCACGGCCATCAGCGTGTCCATGATGGCCACGGTGATGCTGCTTTTGGGGATGTTCTCGCCCTTTTTCAAATAGCTGCCGTAGGTGATGGTGATGCCCATGCACAGGCTGAGGGAGTAAAACACCTGCCCCAGCGCCGCCGAGACGCTGGACAGCGTGAAGCCGCCGCCCTCGCCGCCGGGCATGAAGATGAATTTGATGCCGTCCATGGCGCCCGGCAGCGTGACGCTGCGCAGGATGACCACCACCAGCAGCACGGCCAGCGCGGGCATCATGAACTTGTTGGCCTTTTCGATGCCGCCCACGCCCGCCAGGCACACGGCCACCACCGCGGCCATGAACAGGAAGTGCCACACCACGGTCTCAGGGCCGCTGGCGATAAAAGCGCCGAAATCCGCCGGGGCGGAAAAGCTGGTGGCGTAGCTGAAGATGTACTTCAGGATCCACCCGCCGATGACGCTGTAATAGCTGAGGATGACGAAGGCGGCCAGCACGCCGCACACGCCCACGATGCCCGCTTTGGGATTTATCTGCTTGTAGCTCTGCACCGGGTCGCGCCCGGTGTAGCGCCCCAGGCTCATTTCCAGCATCAGCACGGGAACGCCCAGTACCACGACGAAGGCCAGGTATACGAGTAAGAACGGAAAGCCGCCGTTGCGGCCCATCAGATACGGAAATTTCCACAGGTTGCCCAGGCCGATGGCCGCGCCCGCCGTGGCGAGCACGAACCCCAGCCGGCTGCCCCACTGGGTCTGCTTCATCGTGATCCCTCCCAAGAACACAAAATTTTTTATTGCTCCGCAATAAAAAACAACTCATTTCGATGGCCGTGGGCCAAGGATGGCCCACATGGCCAAAAAAATAGCCTGCGGCTATTTTTTGTCCCCGCGGCCCGCTCCGGGCTTTTGGGGTGAATGGTTCTAGGATACCATACGCCCGGATTTCCGCGAAAGGGGAAATTTCACCAAAATACCCCTTTTATTTTCGTGACATCGCACAATTTGTGCTTTTATGACAGACAAATCCGGCCTGAAACCTTTCCAATGCGCACATTTTTGCCCTTTCCCGCCAAAAATGGGTTGACAGCGGGCCGCCGCCGCTTTATCATGTGGAAAATCCCCTGCAAAGGAAGCGATGGAATGGAACGTCCCCTGCCCCAGCTCCTGGCGCGCCAGCTGCAGCAGGCGCAGCAGGCCTTTGGCCTGCCGTCCGTGTCCGCCTCGGTGCTGTGCGGCGGCGAAGAGGCCCACTGCGCCCTGGGCCTGGCCGACCGGGAGGGGCCCGTAAACGCCACGCCCGACACCGTGTACGCCATCGGCTCCTCCACCAAGGCGTTCATCGCCACCTCGCTGTGCCTGCTGGCCGCCGAGGGCAAGCTGTCGCTGGACGCGCCTGTGCGCACCTATCTGCCCTGGTTCCGCCTGGCGGAGCCCCAGCGCACCGCCGAGCTGACGGTGCGGGACGCTCTGTGCCACCGCAGCGGCCTGCCCCGGCACGATCTCTCCTGGCTGAACAACCCGCGCCGCACACTGGCCCAGCAGGTGGAGGCCCTGGCGCACCTGCCCGCCGCCTGGCCCCTTCGCACCCGCTTTTATTACCAGAATCACATGTTCATGACGGCCACGCTGCTGGTGGAGACCGTCAGCGGCCTGCCTTGGACGGAGTTTGTGCGCCGCCGCATTTTGGAGCCGCTGGGCATGGCGCACACCTGCCTGTTTGGCGATGAGCTGCCGGACGGCGATGCGCACAAGGCCCGCCCCTATGAGCGGCGGGACGGCGCGCTGTGCCGCATGCCCTACAACTATGCCAAGAGCGTGGCGGGCGCGGGCACCATTTATTCCTCCACCCGGGACATGCTGCGCTGGCTGCGCTTCCAGCTGACCGGGGACCGCCGCATTCTGACACTCCCCCAGCTGGCCGGGCTGCACCGGCCCCAGATGCTCATCCAGGAGGGTGAACTATTCCCCTTCTCCTTCCCCGAAACCACCTTTTCCTGCTACGGCCTGGGCTGGTTCACCGAGAGCTACCGCGGGACGGCCATCGTGCACCACGGCGGCACCATCGACGGCTTCAAGTCCGAGCAGCTGTTTGTGCCCGGGCAGGGCATCGCCGTCTCACTGCTGTGCAATCTGGACCAGACCAAGGCCGTGACGGCCCTGGGGTATTCCCTGCTGGACGCGCTGCTCGGCCTGCCCGCGCGGGATTGGAACGGGCGCTACCTGGCCGAGGACGCCAAGGCCGCCGCCAAAAGCGCCCAGGCCGCGGCGGACGCCCAGGCGCAGGCCCGCGCCAACGCCCTGCCCTGCGCCGCGCCGGGACGTTACGCGGGCCGGTACTGCCATCCCGCCTACGGCGCGGTGGACGTGCACCCGCAGGGGGCGGGCCTGGTGTTGGAAGTGGCGGGCGAAACCGTGCCCCTGACCTTTTTGGGGAAGGACCGCTTCTTTTACCCCGCCGCCCATTACCTGGCCCCCGGCACGGCCCGCTTTGCCCTGGCGGAAGACGGCCCCGCCGTACTCTATCTCCCGCTGGAACCGGCCCTGCCGGAGCCGCTGGCCTTTTGCCGGGAGGCGGAATAACGCGCCCTTTCTGCACATGAAGAACAAAACCGCGCCTGGAAAGCGGCCCCGCGGGGCCGGCTTCCAGGCGTGGTTTTTCGTTATTGCCCGTCCGGGTCCTTTTTGGGCAGCCGCTCGAGCAGCAGCGTTTCAATTTCCTGGACCAAGCTCTGATAAGACGGCAAAAGGCGCTGTAATTCCGCCTCTGGCGCCGGAACGGCATCGGCATAGCCCAATAAATAATCCGGCGAAACGTCCAGAACGATACACAGAATATTTAGCAGCTTGAGGCTGGGCGATTGAAAGCCGCCTTCTATCTGGCGGTAATATTCCTCGCTGATGTCACAATGCTCTGCGACTTGCTTTCCCGTAAAATGCTTTGCAACCCTCGCCCGTTCGAGCCGCTTGCCCAACAGCTTCAAATCAATTTCAATGATTCAAATTTTTATTTGTGTGGGAAAAAGCAGCGAGGGGGAAAAGATAAAAATGGCAAATTTGTCTCTTCTTTTTCTGTCGGAATGAAGGATCTTAAAACTGTTGTGGAGACAGGGCGATTTGACCGCCAGCCAATTGGCGAAGTATCTGCAAACGGAAATCGGGTGGAATCGCAACACTACTTATACAGTCGTTAAGAAATGCGTTGAAAAAGGATTTTTAGAACGCATTGAGCCGCGTTTTCTTTGTCATGCGCTTGTTTCGCAAGAAGAGGTTCGGCAGTATGCTTTGCAGACAGTGGCGGAACAGCTGTACGGCAATCCGCGGGTCTTATTGGCCGACGTCCGAAAATTGGTGCGGCTTACCATCAAAAGGAATGGTCGGCGGCGGATTGGCAGAAACGGCCCCCTTGGCAGCGATCAATAGCGGCTGCGGGAGCGAAGAGGAAGGTCTGCGGGCGCCCTTTCGCACGGAAAGGGGGCGGCCAATGGCCGCCCCCTTTTTAATGTGCTTCTCCCGCCGCCGCCACGAAGGCCGCGAAGATGCGGCGGGCGCAGGCGTCGCGGCGGTAGAGGTGCTCGGGGTGCCACTGCACACCCAGCAAAAACGGCCCCTCGCCGCTCTCCACCGCCTCGGGGATGCCGTCCGCGCTGACGGCGGCGCAGACAAGGCCGGGCGCGATGTCCCGCAGCGCCTGGTGGTGCATGGAGTTGACGCCCTGCACCGGCGCGCACAGCGCCGCCAGCCGCGTGCCGGGGGCCACGGTGACCGTGTGGACGGCGCGGCCCCGGCGCAAAAAATCCATGTGGCCGCGGTGTGTGCCCGGCATGTCGCGGATCTCCTGCCACAGGGTGCCGCCCAGCGCCGCATTCAGCATCTGGCAGCCCCGGCAGATGCCCAGCACCGCCAGGCCGCGCCGCCGGGCCTCGGCCAGATACAGCGGCTCCGCCGTGTCCCGCGCGGGGTTGGGCTTGCCGCAGGCCTTTTCCGGCGTCTGGCCGTAGAGCGCGGGCGCAAGATCGGCCCCGCCGGGCAGCAGCAGCCCCGCGCAGGGCGCCAGGGCCTCGGCCGCCGCCTCCGGCGTCCCGGCCCAGGGCAGCACCAGGGGCTGCGCCCCGGCACCGCGCAGCGCGTCCAGATATTTGTTCTTCATATATGTGTGGAACCAGCCGCCGCCCAGGTCCACCACGCCGATGACTGTCGCCATGTCCTTTTCCCCTCTCCCTTTAATCAATGGAGACCAGCGAGCCCACGGTGGCCAGGATGCTGGCCGCCAGGATCAGCAGCTGGAAGGGCTTTGCGCCCCAGCGCCCGCAGATGGGGCTGTCCCCCGCCAGCCTGCGGGAGCGGCCGTAGCTGATGATGAGCAGCAGGCCCCCCAGCACGGAAATGGCGCTCACCAGCCGCGTGAAGGAGAGGAACGTCCCCAGGCCCGTGACGGCGATCAAAAACGAGGGCACCGCTGCGATGAGCCAGCACAGCTTGACGTTGAGCGCCGTGAACTGCTCGTGCACGATGTCCCGCAGGTTCAGCGTGCTGGACCAGAACGTCGTCACCAGCGCCAGCAACGTGAACAGGCTGCCGATCCACACGGCCCAGCTGCCCACGCCCTTCGACAGGCCCAGCAGGGCCAGCTCCGTCACCTGCCCGCCCGAGCCCAGCAGCGCTGCCACCGTGAGCACCAGCACCAGCAGCGCGTCCGCGCCGATGCCCGCCACAATGGAGACGCGAATCTTTTTCGCGTCGCCGCCCAGTCCCTTCACCGCCTGGATCACCGATTGGTTGGCCGCCATGGCGAACATGGCCATGCCGTACAGCGCCAGCGCCGCGTTGACGCTCTCCGTCACCTGGGGCATGGGCGTCCAGGGCACAAAGCACACGGCCCCGGCCAGCAGGAACACGATGCCGTAAATGAGCAGCACCGTGTATTTTTCGAAAATGCCCACGGCCTTCAGCCCAAACAGCACCACCGTGCCCGCCAGCGCAAAAAACGTCGTCTCCGCCAGCCACAGCGGCATGGGCAGCAGCGCCGCGATGGCCTCGGCGGCGCCGATGATGTAGCCGCTGATGTTGATGATGACCGAAAACCCGAACAGAATGAACGCCGTCCACGTCAGCGCCTTTTTGGCTTTGCCCACAAACAGAAATTCCTCCAGGCACTTCACCATCTGCAGGCCGCCGCAGTTGTACGACAGCTCGGCGATCATGAAGTGCAGCAGCACATTGCACAAAAACGCCGCCAATAAAATGAGCAGAATGCCCGCCAAGCTGTTGCGCGAGGCCAAATACGGCACCGCCATGATGCCGCCGCCGATGCTGTGGCCGATGATGATGCTGGTGGCCTCCCACACGGAGAGCTTCGCCTCGCCCGCAATGGTCTTTCCCGCCATGTTCCCCACCCCTTTTTCTTTCTTTCTGCTTTCTATCCTACCATACTCCGGCGGCGGGGGCCACTTCTTTTTCTGCGAAACAGGGCGGCGGTGAGAGAAAATTTTCGTTCTTTTTCCGTTTTTCCTCTCATCGTCAAACACCAGTTTCCACCAGAAATGAAAACGGTTTAATAAAACCCTTCGGCAAAGTGCTGCCTTTCCGCCCGCTTTTTTGGGACATTTGCCCAGCAAAATGAGAGAAAAGCACAAACGCCTCGCTCTTCTTCGTGAAATCGTCCAAAAATATCGATGTTAACCAAAGTTTAACCAGACAGGATTGACAAATGATTTTCGGGGGTGCTACACTGGGGGCGAAGAAAGTTAAAACGTTTTATCCGCCGCCTTCCTCCCCGCCCCGCCAACCGGGGCCGCGAACGGGCGCCTTCGTTAAAACGTTTTAAGGCGGCGAAGGGAGGGCAGGCGGATGAAGCGGGCGACCATCAAGGACGTGGCACAAGCCACCGGCTATTCCATCACCACGGTGTCGCTGGTCATCAACAACAAGCCGGTGAGCATCCCCCAGGCCACGCGCGACAGCATTTTGCAGGCCGCGGAGGCGCTGCATTACCGTCCCAACCAGCTGGCCGTCAGCATGATCACCAAGCGCAGCAAGGTGCTGGGGCTCATCATCCCCGACAACAGCAACGAGTTTTTCGCCGATCTGTCGAAGGCCATCGAGCGGGCGGCGCGCCACGTGGGCTACGGCCTCATCTACGGCAACAGCGCCAACGACTCCCAGCGCGACCTTGCCTATATGAAAATGTTCTCCGACCGCCAGGTGGACGGCATCATCTTCGCCAAATCGGCGGCGCTGATGTTCGGCGACGACGACAAGACCACCGCCTACATGCGCGAGAGCGCCATCCCCTTCATCACCGTGGACCGCAACATCCCCGGCAGCGGCGTGTGCAGCGTCAGCGTGGACCACTTCCAGGGCGGCTACCTGGCCACGCGCCATCTGTTGGAGCTGGGCCACCGGCGCATCGGCGCCTACACCGGCTCCGACGATGTGGTGAGCAGCAACGAGCGCCTGGCCGGGTACCGGGCGGCGCTGGCCGAGGCGGGCGTGCCCTACCGCGAGGAATTCGTGGTGGAGGGCAACTACCAGCTGGGCGGCGAGCGGCGGGCCGTGACGAAATTCCTCAACCAGCGCGTCACCGCCATTTTCAGCTTCAACGACCTGATGGCCTTCGGCCTTTACCGCGAGCTGCGCGCCGCGCACCTGGCGGTGCCGGGCGACGTGTCCATCGTGGGGTTCGACAACGTCTCCTTCGGAGACCTGGTGGACCCGCCCCTCACCACCGTCAGCCAGCCGGTGGCCGAGATGGGCGCCTGCGTGGTGGACACGCTGCTGCAGCTCATCGACCACCGGGTGCTGCCGGCGGAGAAACGGCACCAGCTCTTCGAGCCGCGCCTGGTGGTGCGCGGGAGCACCGCTCCCTATCAGCAAAAGGATGTGATGCCATGAAGATCTTGAATTTCGGGTCGCTCAATTACGACAAGGTATATCATGTGGACCATTTCGCCCGGGCGGGCGAGACGCTGCTGGCCCGGGAGCACCACGAATTTTTGGGTGGCAAGGGGCTCAACCAGTCTGTGGCGCTGGCCCGGGCGGGGGCCCGGGTGTACCACGCGGGCGCCGTGGGCACCGACGGCGCCCTGCTGCGGGCCCAGCTGGAGGACGCGGGCGTGGACACCGGCTGCCTGGCCAGCCTGGACACGGTCAGCGGCCACGCCGTCATCCAGCTGTGCGGCGGCCAAAACTGCATCATCGTCTATGGCGGCGCCAACCAGCAGGTGACGCCGGAATACCTGGACGCGGTGCTGGCCCGCTTCGGCCCCAAAGACCTGCTGCTGCTGCAGAACGAAACGGCCTGCGTGGCCCACGCCATGCGCGGCGCCAAGGCGCGGGGGATGCAGATCGCGTTCAACGCCTCGCCCATCACGCCGGAGCTGTTCACCTACCCGCTGGAGCTGGTGGACTACTTCCTCATCAACGAGATCGAGGGCCAGGCCCTGGCGGGCCCCGGCGAGGCGGGTTTTGCGGCCATCCTCGACCGGCTGGCCGCGCGCTACCGGGGGGCCATCATCCTGACGGTGGGCGCGGCGGGGGCCTACTACCGCAAGGGCGGCGACACGTGCCACGCCGGCATTTTCGACGTGCCCGTGGTGGACACCACCGGCGCGGGCGACACCTTCTGCGGCTTCTTCCTGGCCGCCGTTGCCAAGGGCCAGGGCCCCGGCGAGGCCCTGCGCACCGCCAGCGCGGCCTCCAGCCTGGCCGTGAGCCGCGAGGGCGCGGCCAACAGCATTCCAACCTGGGAGGAAGTGCAGAAATTTTTGTCCGAACAGGCTTTTGACAACAGTTAAAACGTTTTAATGTAACTTTCCACGTGCTTTCTATGTGGCTGAAGCGGCGGGAACAACATGGTCAGCCGCATCACGCACGAGGAGGGATGCACATGCTTGCGATCTCACAGGGGACGGCCATTTGCTTTGAGCTGCTCACAGCATTTTTGTGGGGCTCGTGGTACCAAACGATCAAGCGGACGGGCGAATACCCCATGCCCGCCTTCATGATCTGGATCTACATCTTTTCCAATCTCATCATCTGGGGCGTCACGCTGGGATTTCGGGACATCTTCGTGCCGGAGGGCATTTTCAACGCGCTGCGGGCACGGCCGGATCTGGTAGGCATCCTCTTCGTGGGCGGCATCTTCTTCGGGCTCAGCATGCAGGTATCCATGCACATTATGAGCAAGCTCGGCATCATCCTCTCCATTTCTATCAGCGCGACGCTGGGCATCTTCACCGGGACGTTCATCCCGATGTTCCTCAACGGGCTGCCGGACAATGTGACGCCCGGACTAATGGTGATCTGCGCGCTGATTTTTTTGGCGGCGACGCTGCTGTGCCAGTTCTCCGGCGTGCTGCGGGATCTGGACGCCGCCGGAAGCGCGCGGGCCCAGGGTGTCCAGCAGCAGAACAAGAGCGTGTATCTCTTGTTTGTGCTGAACGTCTTTCTGGGATTGGGTTATCCCGTCTCCATGAGCCTCGGCATGCGCTCCGTGACCAATCCCCAGGGCCTGCCCTCTATGCTGGCCTGCAGTGTGCTTTGCGTGGGGGCGTTGGCCGGGACGCTCGTCCTCTCCTGTGTGCGCCTGGCACGCATGCGGGCGCTGCGCACTGCCGCGCGGCCCGGCGGCCGCATCCTATGGCTCGCGTTCTTTTCCGCTGTGGGTCATTTCGGCGGCAACGTCACCCAGATGATCGCAGCGCCGGTGCTCAGCCTGGCAGTGGCCTGGCCCCTGTCCACCACCAGTCACATGTGGTCTTATTTCTGGGGCATCGTATACGGCGAATATAAGGGTTGCTCCAAACGGGCGGGCAAGCTGCTGGCCTGGGGCATCGCCTGTTTTGCCGCCGGCGTCCTGTTTTTGACGTGGGTCTTGTACGGAAAACATTAAGTAGCCGAAACACACACAACAAAAGGAGGAAAGAATATGAAACTGAAAAAACTGGTTTCCCTGTTGCTGACACTGGCCGTCTGCCTGGCGGGCTGCTCTTCGGGCGGCCAAGGCGGCACCCAGAGCGCCGGGGGCGGGGCCGCTGCCGCGGACACCGTCTACCTGCTCAATTCCACCCTCTCCACTCCGGAATTGGAAAGCGCCTGGGCGGAAGTTCTGGCCGATTTTGAAGCGGAGACCGGCCTCAAGGTCGAGGCGCGGTATCAGGGTAAGTGGGACGAGTATCCCCAGATCCTCACCCAGGCCAAGCTGGCGGGCGACCCTGTGGACGTGGGCGTCACGGGCGTGGGCCTGGTACAATCTCCCCTGGGCCCCGGCGGCATGATCATGGACATGACCGATCTGGCCGCTGGCCTGACGGACCGCTATGAGGACGGCGTCCTGGACAGCGCCACCATGGGCGGCAAGCTGTGGCTGCTGCCGCTGGCTGACGGCGGCTGCACCTGCATGATCTATAACCAGGATATTTTTGAAGAATTGGGCCTGGAAGTGCCCAAGACTTTCGACGAGCTGGTAGCGGCCGCCAAGGTGATCCAGGAACAGAAAAACATCACCTCGATGATGATCCACGGCAAGGATTCCTGGGCTTGGCCCATGATGTATTTCGATACTTATGCCCAGGCCACGGGCAACCAGTCCGTGGAAAACGTGGAAGCTTTTTTGACCGGCGAAAAGAAATTCGACGGAGAAGCGGAGGTCGAGGGCTTTGAATGGATCAAGATGCTGTTTGATGAAGGCGTCATGACCACCGACAGCTTCGATACAGACAGCGACGGCATGATCGCTGCCTTCGCCCAGGAAAAAGTGGCGATGCTGTTCCTGCTGGACAGTTACATCGCCTATATCCAAAACGCCAATCCCGACATCAACATCGGCGTGATGGAATACCCGCTGATGAAAGACGATGTGAAATCGGAGCACGCGTTTGCCGTGGGCGACGGCGGCCTGTTCATCCCCTCGTTTATCGATGATTCCCGTCTCGACAACGCCATGCGCCTGATGGAATTCCTCACCCGTCCGGAAAATGCGGCCAAGATCCTGAATGCCAACGGCGGCACCAAATTCAAAATTTTGAAGGGTGTTGACGCGGTCAGTTCGCCGGTCAATGACGCGCTGAACGAGCTCATTATGCCCAACACGCGTGTCTATCTCGATTGGCTGTGGCCCGCCGAGGTAAACGACGCCTTCTGCCAGGCCATCCCCGCGGTCATCAGCGGTACTCTCACATCCGAAGACGCCGCCGCCATGGTGCAGGAAGCCTACGATACAGTCGTCAAAGAAAACGACTACCGTTATGATTGGTGGAACAATTTCACCGACGCCCAGCGCGCGGACATCACGCCCGACCATATCCCCGACCTGACTCAGTATATGAAATAATGCGCCATCCACAGCCGGGGCCGGCGGGTACTTGTTTCTGAAGATCCCGACAGAGGAGGAGTCAGCATGAAAAAAGGTGAAAAGCTCAAAGATAAAGCGTTTCCCTATCTGATGTGCCTGCCGGCTTTACTTCTGTTT
>CATXYA010000015.1 GCA_958403605.1 uncultured Oscillospiraceae bacterium | reverse complement strand
TGCGGCGGCGTGTGCGCGGGCACACGCCTACCGCATGGAAAATACCATTGAAACGACGGGCGCCGGCGACACCTTCCTCGGCGGCATCCTGAACGAGATCCTCACGCGGGGCTGGCACCGCTATTCCGCGCAGGAACTGGCGGAGATGCTGGACATTGCCAACGCGGGCGCGGCCATCATCACCACGCGCAAGGGCGCGCTGCGGGTCATGCCCACAAAGGCGGAGATCGACGCGCTGCGGGCGCGCGGCCATTTAGGAAAGGAACGGTGCGACCATGAAAAAGTATCAATACCATGACGTCCATTTTCGGGGGACGATCGAGCGCGTCACCTACCGCACGGCCGGCCCGGAGGGCGGCCCGCGGGACAAATACGCCAACGTCTATCTGCCCTATGGCTATGACCCGGCGGACAAAGAAAAAAAGTATGACATTCTCTATCTCATGCATGGCGGCGGCGGCAACCCGGACGCCTGGCTGGACTGCTGCAAGGTGAAAAACATGCTGGACTACTGCATCGATGCCAAGGTGGCGCAGCCGCTCATCGTTGTGTTCCCGTCCTATTACAAGGACGCGGTCTGCCGTGTGGGAGCGCCGGACCCGGCGGCGGAGCGCCTGCAGACGAAGGACTTCCTGCCGGAGCTGACAAGCGAGCTGCTGCCCGCTGTGGAAAGCAGGTACAAGGGGTACGCCGGCAGCACGTCCGATGAGGACCTCCGGGCGGCCAGGGCGCACCGCGGGTTTGGCGGCTTTTCCATGGGCAGCTGTACCACCTGGTTCGTTTTCCTGCACAAGCTCGCTTATTTCCGCACCTTGGTGCCCCTCAGCGGCGACTGCTGGGAGCTGGAGCCGCGGGGCGGGGCCACCAGAGCGCAGGAGACCGCGGCGCTTCTGCACGACGCCGCGGCGGCCTCCGGGCTGGACTACCGCATTTTTGCGGCGACAGGCACGGCGGACGCGGCGTTTGCCGCCATGACGCCGCAGATCGAAAGCATGAAGGCGTATCCCGACACCTTCCAGTTCAGCGAGGACCCCGCTGTGGGCAATTGCCACTACCAGACGGCGGAGGGGGAGGTGCACGCCTACGAGGCGGTGTACAACTACCTGTTCACCTATCTGCCCGATCTGTTCCGGTAAGGGGGCAGCAGGCGCCTGCGGCTGCGGCGGGCGCGCCGCGCCTTACATCTGAATAAAACGAAACGCTCTCCCCGGCCTCTCCCAAAGGGAGGCCGGGGAGAGCGTCTTCTTTCCAGGGCGTCTTTTTCACAGCGCCCTGTGATGTTACAGCCGGGCCAGCTGACCCAGCCGCACAGGGGCCGCTTCCTTTTGTGCGGACAGCTTTTCCCAAAAGTAGGCGTATTTTTCCTGCTCTTCGGGGGAAAGCATCCGCGTGTGGTTCCCCAGCAAGCACACATCGAACTCTTGGCTGTACTGCTTCCACGCGGGCCGTCCCCCGCCGTTGGGGTCGCCGCTGGCGGCGAACTCGTACCAATAGCCCTGGATCAATTCCATAAAATCATAATCGGCGCCGACCCAGTGGTAATCGAAGAAGGGGTTGCGCTCGCCCTTGTCCACGCGGCCAAATACATAGGGCATCTCGGCGCAGTGGGGAGAGCCGTCGCGGTGGCCGCGCTCGGTCTCGTTCTCCTTGTTCATCAGCCACACAAAGGCCCGCCGCCCGTATTTGCGGCACATCTGGCCGATCTTCACCGAGCCCATCAGCACGAGGTCGGAGGCGATGGTGGCGGCCATCTTGGCGGCTTCGGACGGGGTGGCGGCCGGATACCACCGTTTCATGTTGTCCACATTGTCGGGGAAGACCTCCTCCAAATAGCGCGCGTAGGCGTCCAGCGGCATCCCCTCCGGCCCAGCCACGGGGAATTCTTGCGCGCAGCTTCCGATCATGACGTCAAAATCGTTGAACCGCCCGGCGTCGATACAGTCGCTGTAGCGCTCGGGCAGAAATGCGCCGTCGATGCAGAAGGTGAAGCCCTCGTCCATGGGGGTGCCGTCGTAGGCGTCGAACAGCTCCCAGGCGTCGCGCCCGCGCAGCTCCTCCAGGGAGGAACAGCCGATGCGCTCCAGAAACGCCGTGCCGCGCTGCTCCATGACGGCCAGCGGCTTGGGTTGCATCAGCCCCCAATAGATGGGGCCGCTCTCAATGGAAACGCGCTGGATCAGCCCCTTCATCAAGGGGGACGCCAGCAGGGCGCCCGTGGCGGCGGCGCCGCCGGACTGCCCGGCCACCGTGATGCGCTCCGGGTCTCCACCAAAGGCCGCGATGTTGTTTTTTACCCATTCGCAGGCCTTGCGCATATCGTGCAGCGCATAGTTGCCCGAGGCGCCGCCGCCCTCCTTCGTCAGCTCCGGATGCGCAAAAAAGCCGAAGAAGCCCAGGCGGTAGTTGATGGTGACCACAATGATATCGCGCCGCTTGGCAAAGCCGTCGCCGTCGCACACACATTCCACACCGGAGCCGGCCACCATCCCGCCGCCGTGGATCCAGATAAAGACGGGTAGCTTATCGCCGGCGGTCTTGGCGGGGGACCAGATGTTCAGGTACAGGCAGTCCTCCTCGTACTGCGAGCGCGCCAGCAGCTGGGGAATGCCGTGGACGTTGGCGGGCAGCTGGATATCTTCCTGCACCGTTTGGATGGCTGCGGCGCTATATTCGGTGGCCTTGCGGACGCCGCGCCAGCGCCCGGCGTCCTGGGGAAGCCGGAAGCGCAGAGCGCCCACAGGGGGCGCGGCGTAGGGCACTCCCTTGAAAATTTTCAGCGGCCCATCGAGATATCCCTGTAGCCAGCCCTCCCGTACCTTTACCTTTGCATTTTCAAAATCGGACATGTTCAGATCTCCTTTACCAATGTATTTTTCGTCCGCGCGCGTCTGCCCTTGGATACTGCTACTATACAGGGCCGGGGGGCAAACGCGCTTTCACCGTTGAGGAAAAAGCTTTTGATTTCGCAGGATTCGGAAAAGGGGGAAAAGCGATGCGTACGGCCTCCAGGCGGGCAGCGCGGAAAAACTCCATCGTGTTCAAGATCAGCAGGATCATCGCCGTCGTCCTGGTGGCGGTGATCGTTCTGATGGTCAGCTACAATATCTATTCGTTTTTGGCCGCGTCAAAAAATATGCAGGAGCAGCAGCGCCGGGTGATGAACGTGCACACGCAGCAGCTGCGGGCGGTCTTTTCCTCCGCGACCACAACGCTGGACGAACTGGCGCTGGATAACCTGGGCAAGACGGACGCGCTGCCCGGCACCAGCGCGTTTCGCCGGTATGTGGCCTCCGCCGGCCTGGCGGGCATCCTGGCGGCAAAGGTCGACAGCAATCCCCGTCTGGCGTGCCTGTACTTCGTTTACAGCGATGTGGATGTCTGTCTTGCGCGTTACAGCGGCGCGCTGGACTGGCGGCAGAAGTTTCTGATCGAGGACACCCTGCGCAGCGGCGGCGGGATGGAAAACGACGCCGTCTCCAACGCATGGCACGTGCTGGACTTGGGCGGCAGCTGCTTTTTGCAGCAGAACTATCGCATCGGGCCGGCCAACATCGGGGTGCTGATCTCGGCGGCGGATCTGCTGAGCGGGATGCAGAGCCGCGGCGAGCTGCAGTCCACTTATCTGCTGACGGATCAGGCCGGGCGCATCCTGGCGTCGGAGAATGAGGAGGCGTTCCCGGCCGGCCGGCAGCTGGAAAACGCGCAGCCGTTTGCCGCCGAAGATCCCTATGTGTTGTTCAGCGAAGAGCTGGAGGCGCAGGGGCTCCGGCTGTCCTGCGCCATTCCCCGCCAGGAGATGTACGCCGGAATGGAAATGATCCAGTACCTGTTGGCCGGGCTCGGGCTCGCCGTCGTCCTTGTCGTGGCGGCGGTCAGCCGCTATCTGGAACTCAATATCGTCCGCCCGGTAAAAAAACTGGCGACGGCGACCCAGGAGATCGAGAAGGGCAACATCGGTTACCAGATCTCGGTGGACCGGGCGTACACCAGCCAATTTTCCGGCTTGATCGCCCTGTTCAACAACATGACGCGGGAGATCAAAGACCTGAAGATCAAAAACTATGAGGAAGCGTTGGAACGGAAAAACGCGGAGGTGAAATATCTGCAGCTGCAGCTGCACCCGCACTTTTACCTGAATGCCATCACCACGATCTCAAGCCTTTCCATGCGCGGCGAAAACGAGCAGATCCAGCGGTTCATCGAAGCCTTGAGCACCTATCTGCGCTTTTTGTTCACGGACGACGGGGGAAATTCGACGGTGGGCTGTGAGGTGCGGCACGCGGAAGATTTCATCAAGCTGCAGCAGATCCGCTACGTGGACCATGTTTTTTATTATTGTGCCATCGATCCGCAAGTGGCCGAGGTGCCGATGCAGAAGCTGCTGGTACAGACGTTTGTGGAAAACATTTTCAAGCATGCGTTTGACGGGGAATCGTCCATCTCTATTTTTATCCGCGCCGGCCTTGAGCGGCGAGGGGACGAGGCCTTTGCCAAGATCACCATCGAGGATACGGGCTGCGGGTTTTCGCAGGAGCTCCTTCAAGGGGCTGCGGCGCTGCGGGAGGACGAGCACGTGGGCATCTGCAATGTCTATAAGACGCTGGAATTCACCTATGGCCGCAAAGACCTTTTGCAGCTGAGCAACCATGAACAGGGCGGGGCGCGGGTGGAGATCCGCATCCCGCTGAAACCGGAAAAGGAGAACAATGATGGACCTGCTGATCGTTGACGACGATATCCCCACCACCCAGGCGGTGCGGGATCTTGTGCAAAAAATGGACCTGCCCATCGGGCGCATCGAGACTGCCTATAATGTGGTGGCGGCCAAAGCCCTGCTGCGGCAAACGCAGATGGACATTGTGATCTGCGATATCGAAATGCCGAAATATTCCGGCCTGCAATTGCTGGAATGGGTGCGGGAAAGAGACGGGCAGCAGGAATTCCTCTTTCTCACCTGCCATGAAAATTTTCAGTATGCGGCGCAGGCCATCCGCTACAAGGCGGCCGCCTACATCATCAAGCCGGTGAACCCCGCCGCCTTAAAAAACGCGCTGACGCAGGTGGTGGAAAAGATCGCCTACCAACGGGAGCTGAAGCGGCGCAGCGAGTACGGCGAGCTGTGGCTGGGGCGCGCGGAACAGATGGAACATGCCCTGTGGCAGGAGCTCGTGTTCGCCGATACGGCGGCCGGGCTGAAAACCACCGGGCCGAAGGAAGAACACCGCAAAGCGAACATCAGCTTTGAAAAGGACTATCAGCTGGTGCTGTGCTCTGTGCTGCAGACCCATGTGGCCCAGCAGCAATGGGACGAGCCCACCTTCCGCTATGCCGCCGGCAATATCGCGGGTGAGCTCTTTTTCGGCAAGCCCTGTTTTGCACGCGTATTCGACTATGACCGCCACGGCCGCATCTACATCGCCGTGGCGGCGGACGCGTCGGAAACAAACAGGGAGAAGTGCGCGCGGCTGATCCGCGCGTGCGCGGACCACCTGCAGTGCGGGATGATCGTCTATTTGGGCGCGCCGTGCCGCATCCTCCAGCTTTGCGGCCAGCGCGTTTTCTGGGAGCGGGCGGACGTCAGCAATGTGGCCCGGCTCGTCCCGGTGGTGGAGGATGCCGGCCAGCTCATCCAGCAGGACAACGGCGCCTGCCTGGACGTGGAGCAGCTGCAGGCCCTTCTGCAACAGGGGAACCCGGTGGAAGCGGTGAACATGGTGCGGCGGACGTTGGAAGCGGCGGAACAAAACGGCCAGGTCTCGGCCCAGACGCTGCACAGCGTCCAACAGGACTTTATGCAGGTCGTTTTCCTGTGCCTGGCGCGGGAGCACATTTTGGCGCACGAGCTTTTTCAGGACAAAAGCGCCAAGCAGCTGGAGGCCGCTTGCCAAAATTCTGTGTTCGATATGCTGAAATGGACGGACCATGTGGTGAAAAAGACGGTGGACACCATTGCGCAGATGAGAAAAAGTGAAACCGTCGTGGAAAAGATCAAACGGTACATTGAAGAAAACTGCGGCAAGGAGCTTTCCCGGGAGACGGTGGGGCAATATGCTTATCTTTCCCCGGGCTATGTGGCAAAGCTGTTCAAGCAGGAAACGGGCTGTTCGCTGCGGGATTATGTCAACCAGTGCCGCATCGAGCGCGCCAAGCGGCTGCTGGCGGAGGGGAAAAAGAACGTCAGCGAGGTGGCGGTATCGGTGGGCTTTGACAATTTTTCGTATTTTTCCACCTTGTTCAAAAAGCACACCGGGGCCTCTCCCAGCGAGTATATGAAACAAAGCTGAGGGGGGCACGCCGCGGCGTCCCCGTGCAGCGCGGCCGCCGGATACCATCCCGGCGGCCGCTTCCTTTTTCCGCCAAGAAGCTCTGAATTTAAAAAGACAGTGCCGCTTTTCAAAAGCGGCGGCGGGGCGGGATGCGCTATAATCCAACTATCAAATACGGCAGGCTGCCCTGCCGAAGATCAAGGAGGATATTATGAAACGTGCACTTGCAATGCTGCTGACGGCGGCCCTGTGTGTCGCTTTGCTGGCGGGCTGCGGCCAAGGGGGCGCTTCCAGCGCGGCGGCGTCCGGAGGCTCCGGCGCCGCGGACACGAAGGAGCCCACAAAGATCGTGTTCGCCATGCAGACCTTCAACGTCGTCCCGCCCACGGAGACCATCCAAACGGTTGCGGATGAAGTGAACCGCTACATCAAAGAGACCTATCCCGAGGTCAATATCGAACTGGAATGGGTGCTGTACGGCCCCGCCGACTACGCCAAAAAGATCAACCTGATGATGCAGAGCGGCGATCAGCTGGACATTTTCATCCCCACCAATCTCGCCAACGCGCTCTCCACCAATCAGCTGATGCCCATCACGGAGTCGCTGGAAAAGTACGGCAGCGGCCTGACGGCCATCATCAAGGACTATTGCGGCGAAAACATCTTTGACACGGTCACGCAGAACGGGGAGATCATGGCGGTGCCGGCCAACAAAAACATGGGCCTGGCCGCCGCGCTTACTTATGACAAGGATATGCTGGCGGCCGTCGGCTTCCAGGACGATGACATCACCGACCTGGAAAGCCTGGAACCCATCTTTGCCGAGCTGCGCAAGCAGTATCCGGACGTGTATCCCTTCGTTTCCACGGACGTCGCCAACAAAAACCTGCCTTATTATTTCTATGCGAAAGAGCAGATCGATTCCATCGGCAACGATTTCGGCGTCGTGTTCGGGGATTCGGGAAAAGTGGTGAACCTGTTTGAGACCGAGGAGTACCGCGCGCTGTGCGACCGGATGAAGCGCTGGTATGACAGCGGCTATATGCCGCAGGACATGGCCACCTCCACCATGCGCGGCACCGAGTATATGAACGCCGGCCGCGGCTTCTGCACCTATGCCAGCTACGGCGTGCGGGAGGATTATACGGATTTCGGCAGGATGCAGTCTCAAAGCACGGGCCGCAACATCGGCGCCAAAAAGATTGGGGACCCCTACCTCACCACCGATTTTGCCTCCGCGGTACTGGGCATCCCCAGCACCTCCAAAGCGGCCGATGCGGCTATCCAGTTCCTCAACATCGCCTACACGGATGAATATGTGTACAATACGCTCCTCTGGGGCCTGGAGGGTCGCGACTATGTCAAGGTGACCGAGGACACAGTGGATTACCCGGAAGGGCTCACGGCGGACACCGTCCCCTACTGCGCGTTTATGACAATGGGCGAATGGGGCACGGAAAGTGATATGTGGGGCCTGGAGGACGGCAAGACCGAGGCGGAAAAACAGGCGAACCGCGACTATGCCCAAACGGTGAACAAAAAGGTCCCGACCTCGCCCTACTACGGCTTCCGCTTCGACGGCAGCAGCGTCAAAAACGAGATCACGGCCCTGACGAACGTTTACGAGCAGTACGCCTATCCCCTGATGTGCGGCAGTGTGGACGTGGAATCCACACTGAAAGAATTCAACGAGGCGCTTTACAGCGCCGGCCTGCAAAAGGTGATGGACGAAAAGCAGACCCAGCTGGACGCGTGGATCGCCGCGCGGGCCTGAGCAAAACCGTGGAAAAACAGCATAGGGAGGCCGGCAGCGGCTTCCCTGTGCCGTTTGAAAGGAACTTGAAATGATGAATGTAACAAAAAAGAGGCGGTTCGCAGATCTGAAAAAGAACCTCCCGCTGCTGCTGCTCACGCTGCCGGGCCTGCTCTATCTGCTGGTCAACAACTATCTGCCGATGTTCGGCGTGTTCATTGCGTTCAAGGACCTGGACTATGCCAAGGGCATTTTCAAAAGCGACTGGTGTGGGTTTGAAAACTTCAAATTTTTGTTTCAAACGGATGAAGCCGGACGGATGATCCGCAATACCGTGCTGTACAACCTGGTCTTTATCCTTCTGGGCACCTTCCTGGCCGTGCTGGTGGCCCTGCTCATGAGCGAGATCACGCATCTGACCATCTCCAAGTTCTACCAGGGAAGCATGATCCTGCCCAACCTGATCTCCATGATCATCGTCTCGTATATCGTATACGCCTTCCTCAGCCCGGAGACCGGCCTGGCAAACGCGGTGATCCGCAGCTTTGGCGGCGAGCCGGTCAGCTGGTACAGCAAAAAAGAAGCCTGGCCCTTCATTCTGGTGCTGGTACAGATGTGGAAGACCGTGGGCTACAACTCCATCGTCTACATCGCGGCCATCACGGGCATCGACCCCAGCCTGTACGAGGCGGCCCGCATCGACGGCGCCGGTAAATTCCAACAGATCACCTCCATCACGCTGCCGCAGCTCAAGCCGATGGTCACGCTGATGATCCTGATGAGCTGCGGGCGCATCTTTGCGTCGGATTTCGGCCTGTTTTACCAGGTGCCGCAAAATTCCGGGGCGCTGTACAGCGTGACGCAGACGATCGATACCTATGTGTACCGCGGCCTGATGCAGCTGGGCGACGTGGGGATGTCCAGCGCCGCCGGCCTGTTCCAGTCCGTGGTGGGCTTCCTGTTCGTGCTCACGGCCAACGCGGTCGTGCGCAGGACCAACAAAGAAAACGCCTTGTTCTGAAAGGAGGGACAGCATGAAAAACACAAAGCTTCTGACAAGAGGAGAGATCGGCTTCAAAGCGTTTTCCCTCGTCGTGCTGGGCGCGGCCTCCCTCATCGCGATCCTGCCTTTTATCCTGATCCTCATGGCGTCCCTCACGGACGAAAAGACGCTCACCCAATATGGCTACAGCTTCTTTCCCCAAAAGTTCAGCCTGGACGCCTACAAATATCTGCTCAACCAGATCACGGTGATCGGCCGGGCCTATCTCACCTCCATCGGCCTCACGGCGGTGGGCACCGCGGTGAATATGCTGCTGACGACCATGTTTGCCTATCCATTGTCGCGCAGCGACTTCAAGTACCGCAACATTTTTGCGTTCATCCTCTTTTTCACCATGCTGTTCAACGGCGGCATCGTCCCCTCCTATATGGTGTGGACGCGCATCTTCCATATCAAGGACTCCTATTTGGCCCTTTTGCTGCCCAATTTGATGATGGGCGCGTTCAACGTCCTGCTGGTGCGCAACTACTATAAGTCCAACATTCCCGCGTCCATCGTGGAGTCAGCGCAGCTGGACGGCGCCAGCGAATTGACGATCTTCTGGAAGATCATGCTGCCGCTTTCGGTGCCGGTCAACGTCACGGTGGGGCTTTTTGCGGGCCTGGCCTATTGGAACGACTGGACCAACGCGCTGTACTACATCGACAATACGAAGTTTTACGGCATCCAGAACATGCTGATGCGGATCATGGAGAATATCACCTTCCTCACCTCCGGCCAGGCAAGCCGGGTGGTGGATACCAGCGCCATCACCGTCCCCAGCGTGGGCATGCGCATGGCCCTGGCGGTGATCGGCGTCCTGCCGATTCTGATCTTGTATCCGCTGCTGCAAAAGCACCTCATCAAGGGGATCGTGGTCGGCGCGGTCAAGGGATGAGCCGGGACGGAAAGCAAAAAAGAAGACGAAGGGAGAAAAAGAAATGGCGGTCTTTCACATTACCATGTTTTCCAACGCCCTGCACCGCCTGACGGAAATGACGGCGGTCATCCCCGTGGAAGTAAACGAAGGGATGCCCGCACAGCCGCAGGAAAAGCGCGGCGCGCCGCTGAAAACAGCAATGCTGCTGCACGGCTTTTCCGGCACGCACAGCGACTGGCTCTATGGCTCCCGCATCCAGCAGCTCGCCATGCAGTATCACGTCGCGGTGCTTTGCCCCAGCGGGGAAAACAGCTTTTACGTGGATGATGAAAAGCGCGACGCCCTGTATGAACAGCATCTGTGCGAGGTGCTTGCCTTTTCGCGCAACGTGTTCCCGCTGAGCACGGCCAGGGAGGACACGGTCATCGGCGGCTTTTCCATGGGCGGCTACGGGGCAATGCGCAACGGGCTCAAGCATCCGGAGCTGTTCGGCGGCATCATCGCGCTCTCCTCCGCGTTCATCACCGACCAGCTGGCGCAGCAGCCCCAGCACCAGGGAAACGCCATGGCCACGGCGGCCTATTATGAGCAGGTCTTCGGCGCGCCCGGGAAAATCCTGGGCGGCGACCGCGACCCCAAATATCTGGCGAAGGCGCTGGCGGAAAGCGGGGAGCCGCTGCCGCGCATCTTCATGGCCTGCGGCACCGAGGACTTCCTGCTGGAACAAAATGACAGCTTCAGCGCGTACCTGGACGAGATCGGGATGGCGCACCAATACCACAGGGCGCCCGGTGTCCATGACTGGGCTTTTTGGGACAGCCAGATCGAAAAGGCTTTCGCAGCGTTTTACCAAACCAGTTTATAAAAGCAAGACAGCAAGCAGGCCCGGTGCGTTGACGCTTTCCAGTGTCAGCGGCACAGCGGGCCTTTTTTGACGGCATATCATGAAAGGTGGGGCTCAAAAGAAATACGGCTGCGCAGGCTTCCCGCAGGGAGACCGCAGCGAAAGGCAGGGGGAGAGAGGAAAGCCGCCATCTATTGCCGTTTGAGCAAGGAGGCCCCCTGATGCATGGTTCGGCGTCACGGTGCCGCCCTGCAGCGATTGTACCACAGGGCCTTTGCCCCCAAACCCAACGACGGCGCCCGCGGGCCTTCCCATCAAAAAAGGGCGCGTTTTGCAACGCGCCCTTTGCGAAAAGGAATAGGAAAACAGTGTAAACTCAATCCAGCGGCGTGCCGCAGTTGCCAGTGCACACCACGTCTTCCGTCATGGAGATGATGCGGTTGATATAGTGGACGTGCAGCTCGTCGCCGTATGCCTCTTCGCCGTTGTTGTTGGCGGCCACCGCCGCGTCGTAGGCGC
>CATXYA010000014.1 GCA_958403605.1 uncultured Oscillospiraceae bacterium | reverse complement strand
GGTCCGCGCCCTGGGGACCCAGCATACAGGTGATGCGGCCCTCAGCCGCGCCCTGCCAGGCATCGAACAGCGCCAGGTTGCGCCGGAACTTGCGGTCGCCGGCGGCAGGGTCGAAGCGGTACAGCTCGCCCACCGCCCGCTCGTGGTGCGGCGGCAGCTCACTGATGAGCTCCGCCACCCGCGCGCGGGTGCCCAGGCGCACGTGGTTTTGCACCAGCTCGGTCATCGGCGTGTCGAAATCGCAGAAGGTGGTGGTGCCCGCCTTCAGCGCCTCCAGGATATTGAGTAGCGAGCCCTTGCACACCGCGTCGGGGTCGCGGCGCAGCACCTCCTCAAAGGGCCAGATGCCGTGCTGCATCCAATGGTCCAGGTCCTGCGCCACACCGCGGATGAGGCCGTCGCCCGTATGGATGTGCGCGTCGATCAGGCCCGGCATCACAGCCTTGCCCGCGGCGTCCACCACCCGGTGCGCCGTATGCGCCCGCAGTACCTCGTCCGTGGGGCCCACGGCGGCGATGCGGTTGCCCAGCACCCCCACGGCGCCGTCCTCCAAAATGCCCACACCGCCGCCCTGCATCGTCAGCACGACGGCGTGGGTGAACAACAGGTCCAGCGTCCTGCTCATGCGCGCTCCTCCTCAAACAGATCGCGGCAGGCCGCCGCGTACAGGGTCTGTGCCAGCACCTGCGTGCCCGCGGCCAGATCGTCCTTGGTGGTGAATTCCTCGGGGCAATGGCTCACCCCGCCGTTGGAGCTGCGCAAAAACAGCATCCCCATGGGCAGCAGACGCGACATGTTCATGGCGTCGTGGGCCGGGAAGCTGATCATGTGCTCCTGCGGCAGGCCCAGCTCCGCCGCCGCCTCGTCCATCAGATCCATCAGTGCCGGGGCGCAGTGAGCGGGAGCCAGGTCGCATGTGCTGTGGACAGACCAGGTGAGCCCGCGCTTTTCGCACTGCTGGGCGGTGAAGGCCATCAGGTCGGTGTACAGAGCCGCCCACTTGGCGTCGTCCTCAGCCCGAAAGTCCACGGGGACGACGCATTTGTCGGCGATGATATTGTGCTCCGCAGGGTGCGCTTCAATGTAGCCCACCGTCCCCCGGGTGTCGGCGCCCGTGCTCAGCGCCAGGCGCTCCACCTCCGAGGCGATGGCCGCCGCCGCCGCCATCGCGTCGTGGCGGTCCTTCATGGCCATGCCGCCCGCATGGGCCTCCACCCCGTGGATGGTGATGTAGAATTGTTTGATGCCCGCCACCGAGGTGACGACGGCCAAGGGCCGTCCTTTGTCCAGCAGCGCGCGCCCCTGCTCGATATGCATCTCCACGAAGGCGTAGTAACGGCCCGGGTCGATGCGGCTGGCCGCCAGGGCGTCCGGGTCCAGCCCCATGCCGAATTCCCGCATGGCATCGGCCAGCAGCCCGCCCGTCTGGCGGTGGCGCAGGTGGTAGGCGCAGTCCTCCGGCAGCATGCCGCACATGGCCTTGCTGCCAAAGGTACCGCCCAAAAACTGGCTGGCTTCCTCATTGATGAACGCCACCAGCTCCAGCGGCCGTTTGTGCGGCTGGCCCGCCTCGCGGATGGCGGTCAGCGCTTCCAGCGTGCCCATCACCCCCGCCAGGCCATCGAAAAAGCCGCCCCGGGGCACGGTGTCGAAGTGGGAGCCGCTGAGTACGGCGGGGGCGTCTGGATCGTCTCCCTCCAGCCGTGCGAACACGTTGCCCACCGTGTCGATGCGTGGCGTCAGCCCCGCCTCCCCGATCCACCGGAGCAGCAGCTCCACCGCCTCCCGGTAGGCCGGCTCCCAGGCGAAGCGGCTCACGCCGCCCCGCGGGTCGGACCCGATGCCACCTACGGTATTCAGCCGCGCCCACAGGCGCTGCGCGTCGATCGCGATCTTGTGTTCCACCGTCATTCTCTCCTTTATCGGTCGATTCTTCCTGTTTTTTCTTAAATTCATAACTAATACGATTTAATTATAATTTAGCAGACAGGAAAAGTCAAGCCACGCTGCAAAAATCCAAAAACTGCACAAAGACTTTTGTGCAGTTTTCCAAGGGGAGGGCGCAAAAAATGGCTGTATCCCCCGATTGCGCCAAAAAGCGAAACGCCTTATAATGAAAGGGAATCTTTAAAAGAACGGAAGGTGCCGCCATGTTTCTTGCCGACCTCCATCTCCACTCCCGTTTCTCCCGCGCCACCAGCCGGGACTGCGACGCCCCGCATTTGGATTGGTGGGCCCGGCGCAAGGGCCTGCAGCTGCTGGGCACCGGCGATTTCACCCATCCCGCCTGGCGCGCCGAGCTGAAGGAACAGCTGGTACCCGCCGGGGAGGGCGTCTACGCCCTGCGGGACGGTCTGCGCCTGCCGGGCGAGGCGCCGGGAGAAGCCCCGCGCTTCGTCGTCACCGGGGAGATTAGCTCCATCTACAAGCGCGGCGGCAAGACGCGCAAGGTGCACAACGTCATTCTGCTGCCCAGCCTGGAGGCCGCGGACGAGCTGGCGGCGCGGCTGGAGGCCATCGGTAACATCCATTCCGACGGGCGGCCCATTTTGGGGCTGGACAGCCGCGATCTGCTGGAACTGACGCTGGACACCTGCCCGGACGCCGAGTTCATCCCCGCCCACATCTGGACGCCCCACTTCGCCATGTTTGGGGCGTTCTCCGGCTTCGACACCATCGAGGAGTGCTTCGGCGATCTGACGCCGCACATCCACGCCGTGGAGACGGGCCTTTCCTCCGACCCGCCCATGAACTGGCGCGTCTCCGCCCTGGACAAGCTGACGCTGGTCTCCCATTCCGACGCCCACTCCCCCGGCAAGCTGGGGCGCGAGGCCAACGTGCTGAACACGGGCCTTTCTTACCCGGAACTGGTGCGGGCCATCCGCACCGGGGAGGGCTTCGAGGGCACGCTGGAATTTTTCCCGGAGGAGGGAAAGTATCATCTGGACGGCCACCGCAGCTGCGGCGTGTGCCTGACGCCCGCCGAGACGCTGGCGCGCGGCGGCCTGTGCCCCGTGTGCGGCAAAAAGCTGACCATCGGCGTGGAGCACCGGGTGGAGGCCCTGGCCGACCGGCCCGCCGGGTCCCGCCCGGAAAACGCCAAGCCCTTCGAGAGCCTGGCCCCGCTGCCCGAGGTGTTGGCGGCGTCCACCGGCGTCTCCGCCGCCAGCAAAAAGACGCAGGCGCGGTACGAGGAGCTGCTGCATACCTTGGGGCCGGAGGTCTCCATCCTGCGGGAGGTGCCGCTGGCGGACATTGAGCACGCCGCCGGGCCCTGTGTGGCCGAGGGCATCCGCCGCCTGCGCCTGGGCCAGGTGGAGCGGCGCGCCGGGTTCGACGGCGAATATGGCACCATCTCCCTGCTGACGCCGGCGGAGATCGAGCGGCTGAACGGCCAGACCACGTTTTTGAGCGCGGAGGCGGCGCCCGCGCCCGCCAAGGCCCGCCGCACGCTGCCCCAAGCAGCGCCCGCCGCGCCGGAGACGCTGCGGCCCGCCGAGGAACTCAACCCCCGGCAGCAGGAGGCGGTGGCCGCGTCCGAAGCCGCCGTAGCCGTGGTGGCCGGGCCGGGCACCGGCAAGACCAAGACCCTGGTGGCCCGCATCGCCCATCTGGTGGAGGAGCGCGGCGTCAAGCCCGGCGAGATCACCGCCGTCACCTTCACCCGGCAGGCCGCCGCCGAGATGCGCCAGCGGCTGGAACAGCGGCTGGGCGGCAAGCGGGCCGTGGCGGCCATGACCATCGGCACCTTCCACGCCATCTGCCTGGACCTGCTGGAGCGGGACAAGGTGCGGCTCATCAGCCAGGGCGAGGCGCTGGAGGCCGCCGCGGACGCGCTGCGTGCCCAGGGCCGCAAAAGCGGCGCCAAGGCGCTGGTGCAGGCGGTGTCCCGGGTGAAAAACGGCCTCGGCTTGGAAGCGGCGGGCCTGGACGCCCCGCTGTACGAGGCCTACTGTGCCCGGCTGGCGGCGCTGGGCGCGCTGGATTTTGACGACCTGCTCACCGCGGCCCTGCAGCTGGACACCGCGGGGCGCCGCGGCTTCCGCCATCTGCTGGTGGACGAATTCCAGGATATCAACGAGGTGCAGTACCAACTGGTGCGCGCCTGGAGCCGGGGCGGCAAAAGCCTGTTCGTCATCGGCGACCCCGACCAATCCATCTACGGCTTCCGCGGCGCGTCGGGCCGCTGTTTTCAGCAGCTGGCAGCGGACGAACCCGGCCTGCGGACCATCCGCCTGACGGAGAATTACCGCTCCACCCCCCAGGTGCTGGCGGCGGCGCTGCCGGTCATCGGGCAGAACCCCGGCGGGCCGCGCCTCCTGGCGCCCAACTGTCCCGGCGGCGCGCCGGTGCGGCTGGTGCTGGCGGCGGATGATTTCGCCGAGGGCATCTTCATCGCCAAGGAGATCGGCCGCATGACGGGCGGCGTGGACATGCTGGAGGCCCAGCGCCTGGCCCATGAGCGCACCGTGCGGGCCTTTTCCGACATCGCGGTGCTCTGCCGCACCCACCGCCAGCTGGAGCTCATCGAAAAATGCCTCCAACACGACGACATCCCCTGCGTCGTCAGCGGGCGGCAGGATTTTCTGGACGCCGACGAGGTGCGCGGCCTGCTGGCATTCCTTCATTCGCTGCAGGACCCGCGGGACGCGGCCGCGCTGGAGACGGCCCTGCGCCTGGTGTGGCATTGTCCGGCGGATCTGATCGAGCGTGCCCGCGCCCTGTGCCAAGGCCAGGCGCAGTTCGACCCCGCCGCGCTCCTGGAAACGGTGCGGGGCCAGGGCTGTTTGGAGGCCTGGCTGGCCCAGGCGCAGGCGTGGCTGCCGCTGGCGGCAAAGGAAAAGCCCTGGCGCCTGGTGGAGCGCTGGGAAGCGCAGATGGGCGCCACGCCCGCTTTGGAGCGGCTGCGCAGCACGGCGGTCTTCCACGCCTCCTGGCGGGAGCTGTGGGAGGCGCTGGCGCTGGGCCAGGAGGCCGACCTCTGCCGCGCCGCGGGCAAGGGCTGGAAATCGGGTGCAGTGCGCCTGATGACGCTGCACGGCGCCAAGGGCCTGGAATTCCCCGCCGTTTTTGTGGCGGGCGTGAAGGCGGGCACGCTGCCGCTGGAGGCCAAGGGCCGCCCGGCAGACGAAGAGGAGGAACGGCGGCTGCTTTACGTGGGCATGACCCGCGCCCGGGAGGAGCTGATCCTCACCACCGCCCCCGCGCCCTCCCCCTTCCTTGCCCCCCTGCCGCCCAGCGTCCGGCGCGAGGCCGCCGCCCGCCGGGAAAAGCCCGCGGAACAGCTGAGCTTGTTTTAAAAAGCAAAACTGACCGCTTCGGCCTTTGCCGAAGCGGTCAGTTTTCTGTTCTGCAAAAAGGATCGTCCTCAAGCAGTCTTTACGTCTTGGTAGCTGACGATCTTGATGCCCTTGGCGGCGGCGAGCGCCATTGTTTTTTCTTTGCTGCCGCTTGAATTTCCGCTGCCGGAGGTGATGACAAGCTCCACCTCGCTGCCTGTGGGCAGCAGGTCTAGGATGTTGTTGAACGGCGGCGCGGGAAAGCCCGCCCAAAGGGGGACCAGGACCAGGAAGCGGTCAAACGCGGACAGGCCGCGGGGAACCGCGAGGATCTCCGCTTTCTTCTGCCGCCTGGCGGCCAGGGAGCCCGCCACGTAGGCGCCCAGGGTGGAGCGGGTCTTGCGCTCCCGGATCTCGATCAGCTCCGCCCCCTCTTCCCCGGCCCTCTGTTCGGCCAGCGCCTTGGTCTTTCCGGTGTAGGAATAATAAAGTACCGCTGTTTTCATGCTTCTCTCTCCCATGCCTGCAAATTTTTTTGCACGAACCGGCGGAAGCTCTGGGGCTGTTTGCCCATGACTTCCCCGAAGGTGGAGGTGACCGTTTTCGCCGTTCCCATGCGGGTCATCAAATACAGCATGCCCATCACCGTGGCATATTCTTTCTCCAGCCCGCGCACATCGATCCAATACCGTTTGGCCAGGGCGGGCTTAGGGTCGGCATAGGTGATGGGCCGCCCCAATTCCTCGGATAAAATTTTGGCCGCCTGCCAATAATCCAGGGCCTGCGGCCCGGTGATGGAATAGCCCCGGTTTTGATGCTTTTCCGGCTCGTGCAGCACCTTGGCGGCCAGCTCGCCGATATCCTCGGCGTCGATGAAGCTGGTCAGCGCGTTTTTCACCGGCACCACGATGCGGTCAAAGTGTTTGATCTCGAAGGCATGGACGCCGCTGATGTTCTGCATGAAAAAGCTGGGGCGCAGGTGGCAGTAAGGCAGCCCTGCCTGCTCGATGTATTTTTCGATCTTGTGGTGCGGGGGCATGGGGTTGTGCTCCACGCCGAGCAGAGAGAGGAAGCTCACCAGGCGGATGCCTTCCTGCCGGGCCAGCGCCTGTACAAAGGGCTTCAGGTCCTCGGGCTTGCCCAAATGAGGCGGGCGCATGATGAACACCCGGTCCACCCCCGCCAGCGCGGGGGCAAAGGTGGCGGGATCGGTGAAATCGAACCGCACGGCCTCCGCCGCCTCCCCGTATTTTGCCCGCAAGGCTTCCAGGCTGATGTCCGCGCAGCGCACGGCGTCCCCGTTTTGGATGGCGTACTTTGCCGCGTAGCCGCCCACGTTGCCCAGCGCGCCGGTGATCATGATCTTACCCATGCTGTTTTTCCTCCAATAAAATCTGATTTGCTTTTTCCAGCAGGGAGATCAGCGCGCTGAAATCCGCCGCGCCCATCCTTTCCCGCAGCAGCTCCATGTCTCGGTAATACTCCTGATAGGTGCTTTCCACCAGCTGCACCGCCTGTTCAGTGGGGCACAGCAGGCTGCTGCGGCCGTCTCCGGGCGCCGGGCGTTTTTCCAGATAACCCTTTTTGCGCAGCGCGGTGACCATGTTGGTCGCCATCGCTTTGCTGACCTTAAAAAAGTTCGCCGCGCCCATCGGCGTTTTGCTGCCGTCTGTTTTACACAGATAGATCAGCATCCCCATCTCGCTGGAACGGATGGGAAGCTCTTTTTTTGCGTTGAGATGAAGCCGGCAGAAAAGAGAAATTTCCTCCGCGGCTTGGGCCAGCTGTTCCATAGAGGCCTCCTGTTTCGTAAACTCGATTTACTAAATTATAGTACATCAAGTTTACGATGTCAAGCTATCTTTTTCTCGGACATTGCGGGTTTTGTCTAAAAAGGCCCCGCAAAAATGCGGGGCCCTTCTGTTTAGAAATTGAATTCCTCTTCCCAGGCAAAATCGCCCGAATGCTCCACGTCCCCGGGCCAGTGGGCGCACCAGGCGGGCACCTGCGGGCTGCCCACCCGGTCCACACTGGGGGTGTAGGGCTTGAGGTCGAACAGCGGTGTGCCGTCCGCGGCGTCCACATAGTCCAGCCGCAGCACGCCCGCCTCTTCGTCCACCGCCAACAGCCCCGCGCAGCTGAGCGCCAGCGGGTTGGGCCGCAGCGGCGTGCGGGTGGCGAAGGCGCCCAGCACCTCCGGCCCGCGGCGGTAGGGCTTGCGCTCGGTCCAGCCCGGCGCGGGCGCTGTTTCCGGCGGCCGGTCGAACCACCAGATCAGCTGCACATGGCTGAACCCCGCCAGCCCCGCAAGGGCCGGGCGGTGGGGCGGAAAAATCTCGGCAAAGGCACCGTCTTCTCCCTGATGAAGCACCCCGATGGGCGTCAATGTCAATGTTTTCGTATTCATGCTATTTCTCCTGTCATCTTGTACTGTACGGTACCGTACCCTCATGATAGCAGAAGCATTTGGATACTAAAAGGCCTTTTTCCGTTCGGGAAAAATTTTTCCTGCGCGGGGACACCCCGGAGGGGGGGAAACGTGGCACGCTATACTTCCAAAATCGCGCCGTTCTGCCGCAGTACCGCCTGCAGCCGCTCCACGTCCAACTGCTGCACGGGCACGCCCTGTTGCACGGCGCAGGCTGCCGCCGTACCCGCCGCCTCGGCAATGGGCATGGTGTTCACCATGACGCGCACGGCGCCCAGTGCCTCGTGAGTGGCCGAGATACAGCGCCCGGCGACAAGAAGGTTTGCCAGCGCCGGGCTGATGAGGCTGCGGTAGGGGACGGTATAATACTGCCCCGGCCCAAAATGAGTGAGGTCGAAATCCTCTCCCGCCACCTGGTGGATGTCGATGGTGTTGAAGCCAATGGCGATGCGGTCCGCAAAGCGCTTTTGGCCCAGCAGATCCTCCTGCGACAGCATGTAGGCGCCGCGCAGGCGGCGTGTTTCGCGCACGCCGATCTCGCAGGGCACGTGGCTGATGTAACATTTTTCAAAGCCCGGGATGTAGGCCCGCAGGAACTCGTACATATTGTAGATCTGCTTGCGCGCCGTGCATTCGGCCGCCGAGAGCGCGCGGGCGTCCACGCCGCTCTTTCCCAAAATATTGGTCCCGTTGACGAACACCTCGCAGCACGAGAGATCATAGGGGCGGCCATAGCGCGGCACAGGCCCGGTGGAACCGGGGCGGGTGATCGGGATCCGAAACTTGCCGTCGGCCTTGGCCCTGGCCACTTGCTTGACGAAATAGGGGTCGGGGTCCCCGTTGCTCTCGCGCTCCACCTCGCGCAGGAAATGCGCATAATCCACGTTGTTCACGAAAAATACCAGCGTCATGGGTTGAGTGCCGCCGTCCGAAAGGCGTCCCAACTCATAAGGCAGGCCCGCTTTGAAAAACACGTCCCCGTCTCCCGTGCAGTCGATAAAGACCTTGGCGCACAGGAAGTGCAGCCCCGCCTTATTGTCCACCAGCACGCGGGCCAGCCTTCCGTTTTCCACCACGCTGTCGATGAAACGGGTGTGCAGCAGAAGCTCTACGCCCGCCTCCTCGCACATGGCCATGGCGACATGGGCGAACGTTTCCGGCGCAAAGTACAGGCCCTCGGTATGGCCATTGTATTCGGCCTTGTATTCCGCCGCGCCGAAGCGGCGCATGCGCTGCATCAGCTCGTAGGGCACGCCGCCCACCACGCGCACGCCCCCGCGCACGATGGCGCCGAATTCCACCATGGCGGCGGTGGTGCCGATACCGCCCAGCCAGCCGGTATTCTCCACCAGCAGCGTGTGCATGCCCTGCCGGGCGGCCGCGATGGCGGCGCAGATCCCGGCGGAACCGCCGCCCAGCACCACCACATCGTATTCCGGCTCCCAACTGCCGATCTCTTTGCTGTAAGGGAATCGCTCCATTTGGTTCCTCTCCTTTTCCAGGGCGGCACTAGCCTTTGACCGCGCCGTCCGTGATACCGTGAATGAAAAAATTTTGCCCCAGGATGAACAGGACGAATACCGGCACCAGTGCCGAGACTGACGCCGCCATGATGAGATTGTACTGGGTGAGCGTCTCTTCGATGAAGTTGTTGAGGGCGATGGGGATGGTGTAGTTCTGCCATTTTGTCAGAAACACCAGTGCCTCGTCATAGTTGTTCCAGTTCCACAGGAAGGCGAGCACGCCCAGCGAGGCAAACTGCGTGCCCGCCATGGGCACCATGATGCGCGCCCAGATCGTCAGCTCGCCCGCCCCGTCTATCACGGCCGATTCCTTGATCTCGTTGGGCACCTGCAGGTAGTACTGCTTCATGAAAAACGTGCCCGTCACCGTCACCAGGCGCGGGACGATGATGGGAAGCAGCGTGCCGATAAAGCCGATCTTTTCAAAGATGATGAATTTGGGGATCAGCGTGACCGCCGACGGCACCATCATCGTCGCCAGATAGAGCAGGAAAATGGCGTCCCGACCCTTGAAATCGATCTTGGCGAAGGCATAACCCGCCATCGAGCTGGTGATCAGGCTGCTTACGACGGTGAAAAAAGTGACGACGACCGAGTTCCAATAGCTGTGCGCAAAGTGGTAGTCCCGCGGCGCCAGGTCGCCGATGTTCCACACGATCTGATAATTGTTGGGGTAGAAATAACCCGGCAGCCACTGGATGGGCAGCTTCATCACATCCTGAGGGGTCTTGAAGGAAGCGGACAGCATCCACAGAAAAGGGATGATCATTGTGAAGGCCACAGCCCCCACGAGGGCTGTCACCAGCCACCGGCGCAGCCGGCGCCGGAAGGTGTTGTTATGCAGCATACCGTTTCTGCCCCCTCCACTGTACCAGTGTGATGATGAGGATAATAGCAAACAGCACCCAGGAGATCGCCGAGGCGTAGCCCATGTCGTAAAAGTTAAAGGCGGTGGTGTAGATGTAATAGCTCAGGACATGGGTGGAGGTGCCTGGCCCGCCGCGCGTCATGACCATGACCTGCCCAAACACCTGGAAGGAGCTGATGAAATTGGTGATGACCAGGAAAAACGTGGTGGGCCGCAGTGAGGGCAGTGTAATGGCGAAAAAGCTTTTCACACTGCCCGCGCCGTCAAGCTGGGCGGCCTCGTAATAATCCTTGGAGATGGTGCCGATGGCGCCGTAATAGATCATCACGTTGTAGCCAATGTTGATCCATATCGTCACGATGATGACGGCGGGCAGCGCCCAGTCGTAATCCGTGAGCCAGGTGGGGGGATCGTGGATGCCCAGGAACTTCAAGAATTGATTGATGGGCCCATAATCGGAATACATCATCGTCCACACGGCGGAAACAGCCACGATGCTGGAAATGTAGGGCAAAAACAGCGCCAGACGGATCAGCTTGCTGCCGTAGCAGAATTTGTCCAGCAGCTCGGCCAGGACCACCGAGAGGATCACCGTCGCTGGAACGACAGAAAACGCAAACACCACGGTGTTCCACAGCGAGTCCAGGAACCATTGGTCGGACCACATGCGGAGATAGTTGCCCAGCCCCACCCATTCCCAGGCGCCGAAGCCTTCGGTGTAATCCCATTCAAAAAAACTGATGAAGCCGGCAAAGAGGATGGGTACCAGCAGGAAGAGCAGCACGCAGAGAAAGTTCGGCAGGATGAAAAGATACCCGGCGATGTTCTGTCTCGCCTTTTTGGAAAGCTTCAGTTTCACCATCTCCTTTAAAAGGAAGTGGTGAAGCGATCTTTCGCTTCACCACCTGTTTTCAGCCCAGCAGCTTGTCCGCTTCGGTCTTGGCGGCGGCGAGCCCCTGAGCGGCCTCCGTCTTGCCGAGGTAGATCGCCTCCAGCTCCTGCTGCAGGATCTTGAGCACCTCTGGGTGTTTGTCAGACACGACCTCTGGCGCGTAGTTGGTGCGGGGCGCCAGCAGGACCGCCTGTGTCGTCGTGGGCTCCAGCAGGTCCTCTCCCCCTTCCAGGAAAGCGTCGAGCACCGCCTGCGGCTCAATGGTGGCGTTGAGGGGCACGCGGCCGCCGCCCACCAGCGGCAGCATGCCGCCGCGGGAATACCATTTCACAAATTCCCAGGCCGCGTCGATATGGTCGGACTTGGGGTTGATGGACATGAAATCGCCTGCGCCGCCCTGCGCGTAATATTCCGGGGCATCCGCCGAGGGGACGGGATAGGGCGCGAAGGCCGTGACGAAGTCGTGGGGATAATTTGTGGTGTCCTTGATGCTGCGCACCATCCAGGGGCCGATGGTCATGGCGCACTTGCCCGCCAGGAACATGCCCTCCTGGCTCAGCTTCTGTGTCACGCTGTCGGAATGGGTGGGCGCGGAGCCGTCCGCCAGCATCATGTCCACGACGGTCTGCACGCTTTTGACATTGTCCCCGGCCGTGAAATTCGTCTGCGAGAGGTCGTCGCTGTAATAAACGTTCGGTCCCAGCGTCTGGGTGGCAAAGAATTGGAACGGATAGGTAAGGTCCTGCTGGGTGTTGAAGAACATGCCGTACACCTTGTCCGCCCCTTCTCCGTGAGTGAGCTGCTTGGCGATGTCCCGGAATTCGTCCAGCGTCCAGCTGGTGGGGATCTCGATGCCCGCCTCGTCGAACATATCCTTGTTGAGGACGATGCCGTACAGGGCGTTCACACAGGGGATGGCGTACAGCTTCCC
>CATXYA010000013.1 GCA_958403605.1 uncultured Oscillospiraceae bacterium | reverse complement strand
CCCGGTGGGGGAAGGTGGCAGCCGCAAAGCGGCTGACGGATGAGGGGGCGCGCAGCGACGTTCCCTTCTCTCCGCCGCGGCAGCCATGGGCCGCCGTCACTCTTTTTTGACGCCCCAGGCCTCGCCGATCTTGCCGCCCGCCTCGAGGTGCGCCGCCGCGGCGCGCTGCAGGCTGGTGTGCTGGGGCAAAGGCGCGGGCGGCTGTTTGCCCTCAAACAGCCAGACGTAAAAGGCGCCGCTGTCCGGTTCCTCGGCGTACAGCGTGTAATCCCGGGCAAAGCGCAGGATACCCGCCGTGGGCGGCAGCAGCGTGCGCAGCGCGGGCGCCAGCAGCCAGGTGCCGCACAGCGTCACCCGCGGCGGCCCGTTTTCACAAAAGGCCGCGCCTTCGGCGGCGAAAAAGCGCCGTGCCTCGGCGTAGGACGCGGCCAGCGGCCCGTCCGCCAGCTGCGCGTCCGAGGGGATGTGCACCGACAGCACCGGCTGTCCCGGCGCGAGGCCGGGCGGCAGCGGCTCGGCGTCCATGAGCAGGCGGTACTCGAATTCCAGCGTGCCCAGCCGGAAGATGCGGCACGCCAGCTGCCGCCAGCCCCAGCGGGCGCGGTCAAAGTCAAAGCGGCCGCAGCGCAGGCGCGTCTCGCGCAAAAAGCGGCCAAAGCAGCCCATGGTGTCCCAAAAGACCGCGTCCGGCACGCCGGCGGCCTGATAGCGCTCCCGCGTGCCGCAGGCCGCGGCCAGGTACAGCGCCAGCAGGCGCATGCCGCCGGGATCGTCCGGTGCCAGGGCCTGTTCCAGCGGCTGCCAGGCCAGGGGGGCGCGGGCGGGGTCCATCAGCGCGGCCAGGGCCTCCCGGTGCTGCGCCAGCAGGGCGGGCGTCAGCACGTCCGCCAGCCGGGCGCAGACAGCGTCCGGCAGCTGCAGCCGGCGCGCCAGCGCCAGCACGTCCTGGGGCGATGGAAACTCATATTGCATGGCAAGGCCCTCCCGGCTGAAAAGTTGTGGAAAAGCGGACCGCGGCGGGCGTCACCCGTCGATCTTGCAGGCGGAGGTGATCTCGCCCACGCGGTAGCTGCCGTCCAGGGTGCCGTCCGCGCGCAGCGTATAGGGCAGCGCGGGCTCGGCCAATTCGGGGATGGTGTCGCATTCCCCCGCCGCAAAGGCGCGCATGCGGCGCTGGGCCGTGTCCAGCCGGGCCTTGACGGCGCCCAGGCGCCCGTCGATGACCTCGAAGCCCTGGGGCTTGTTGGTGGCGTTCCACAGCGGCAGCCAGGCTTGGCGCAGCGCCTCCACGGCGTCGATGGTATCGGAGAGGCCGTCGGCCAGCTGGGCGGCCAGGGCGGTGTCATGGCTTGTCACCGCCGCGGACGCGCGCTCGTGCCAGGCGCATTTTTGGGCCAGGGCGTCCGCCAGCAGCGCGTAGAAGCGCCACAGAGGGGCCAGCTCGCCGCCCGCGGCGGCGTAGGCCTCGTAGCGGGGCGCCAGCGCGGCGTAGTGGGCGGCCAGGGGCAGGCCCGCCGTGTCCGCGGCAAACAGCTGCACCAGCGGGTCCTGGTACAGCAGCATCTTGGCGGCGTTCACCGGGCGGTATTCCGCCGAGCGCATGCCCGCCACGCAGTTGAACTGCGTCAGGTCCCAAAAGGCGCGGGCGTCCGCGTGGCAGCAGGCCGCCAGGCGCGCCGCCATCCAATCGTCCCCGCAGGAGCCGTGATAGGTGAATTCCGCAAACAGCTGCATGCCCAGCAGCGCGGTGTTCAAATTGGCCTCGGCGCCGTTGTCGCCCCAGGCGGTGGCAAACACCAGCGGCACCCCGGCCTTGCGGCAGGCGGAAAGGCCCGCCAGCGTGGCCGTCTTGGTCTTGTCATAATCAGGCGCGAGGCCGCACCACGTCCAGATGCCGCCCGCAAACACGGTGGGCGCGGGCAGGGCGGCGTGCTTTTGCAGCTGGAAGTCGTACTCCTCCTCGCGCATGTGGTAGTAATCCCAATACACCAGGTCCACGCCGGGCACCACCGCGTCCACGGCCTGCTGCGAGGGCATGGGCCCGTCGTAATAGCCGTTGGTGGGGGATTCCAGGCGGAAGTACATATCGCTCCACATCATGGGGGACAGGCCCAGCTCGCCCACGATGTCCAGCACGCGCTGCAAATGGCGGCGCAGGATGTCATAGGGCTTTTCGTAGCCGTACAGGCGCAGATGGGTGCCCAGGCCCACGCCGTGGGCCTCGTCCATGCCGATGTGGATGCGCTTCGAGCGGTAGGGCGCGCTGGCCGCGGCCAGCAGCTGGCGCAAAAAGGCGTAGGTCTCCTCACTGTCCGCCAGCAGCACCTCGTTGTTGTCCTGCAAATGCTGCAGGGCGGGCCAGTGCAGCGCCCGGTCCAAATGGCCCAGCGTCTGCACGCAGGGGCACAGCTCGATGCCCAGCATGGCGGCGTAATCGTCCAGGGCGTGCAGCTCGTCAAAGGTGTAGCGCCCGCGCTGGTAGCCGAAATAGGGCTGTTCGGGCACCTCGTAGGTGTCCTCGGTGTACATCATGCCCAGGTTCATGCCCATCAGGGCCATTTTGCGCAAAAACGAGCGCAGGACCTCGGGCCGCAGCACGGCGTTGCGCGAGGTATCGAACATCATGCCCACGGTCTGGAAGCAGGGCTGCTCGCGGATCTCGCAGGGGGCCAGGGGGCGCGGCAGCAGGCTGAGGGCGCGGTAGAACTGCACGGGCTCGGCCCACTCCACCGTGACGGCGGTGCCGTCACAGCAAAGGGCCAGCGCGCCGCCCCTGCGCCCGCGGACGGGCACGCCGTCCGCGGCGATCTCCACGTCCAGCTCCGGCGCCAGGGCGCACAGCGCCTCCTGCCAGCGGGCGGGCAGTTCGCTCGTGGGGGCGAGTTTCAGCTTCATCATCGTCTCTCCTCTTTTCAGTCCAGCGGCTGCTGCAGGATGCGTTCCAGCTCGCGCTGGTACAGCCGGTTGGGATAGCTGCGCGACTCGAAGAAAAGCGCCGCCTGCTGGGGCGCCAAAAGGCGGGGCAGCAGCTCCTTCAGCTCGGCCTCCACCGCGTGCAGATGGGCGTACTGCTTGGGCGCGCGCTCGCGCAGGCAGTCCAGCTCCACTTTGCTGTCCGGGAAGAGATTGCCGCGGAAGGCGGCGAAGTTGACGGAGGCCGCGTACTCCTGGCGGTACATGATATCGATGAGGCGGGCGGTGTCCGCGTTGCGGGTGACGCTGCCGAGATACCCGCCCACCAGCTTATAGTAATCATACCGCCGTTCCGGCCCGGTGACAAGGCTCATTTCGTACACGCCGTGGTAAACGCCCATAAAGCGCTCCAAATAGTCCTCCTTGTCCGCTCGCAGGTTCCAGCAGCGTTCGGCGGCGTAAAAGGCGGGGTAACGGCTGGTCTCGAACAGGCCGTAGGGGTTGCCGAAGGAGAAGGTGCTGCACCAGTTGGTGTTCACCATGCCGTCGCAGCGGCTTTGGGAGATGAGGCTGCACCAGGTGTCCACGTTGCGCAGGCGCTGCTCGATACAGGGATAGTTTTGGCCGCCGCAGCGGTCGCTGGCGCGGATGGCGCAGCAGGGCAGCGTTTTGATGCCGTGGGCGTGCAGCGCCTCCATCAGGGGCGGGGCCACCAGGTTGACGCGGTCCGGGCTGTACAGCCACAGGGCCACCACGATATTTTTGTCGATGAGCGCCAGCTCGTCATAGTTGCCGGCCTCGCCCATCTCGCCGTCCTGCCACACATTCGCCAGCATGTCGTGCCACACGATGGGCGTTTTGCCCAAAGAGACCACCTTTTCCGCCAGGCGGTTGATGAACTCGATGGCGATGCGCCCGCGGCTTTTGCCGCTGGCCTTGCACTCGGGGCTTTGGCCCAGGCTCCACACCTCGTCGCAGCCCAGGTGCAGGTACTTGCTGTCCGGGTGCAGGCGCGCCGTCTCCTCAATGAGCGAGGCCGCCAGTTCAAAAGAGCCCTCCCGCAAGGGGCACATCTCGCCCGGGGTGCCGGGCAGCTCGCGCAGATGCTGGTATTCCGGCAGCTGGAGCGCGTATTCCAAATGGCCGAAGCTCTGCTGCAGGGGAATGACGTCGATGAAGTTGTCCCGCGCCGTTTTCAGCAATTGGGCGTGCTGCGCGGGCGTCAGGGCGTCCAGCGGATGGCAGAACTCCTTGCGGCTGCGGGGCAGCTTGTCCTCGTACTCGATGACGAGGGTGTTCAGCTTGTACTGGGCCATCTCTTCCACATAGCGCAGCAGGTTGTCGAATTTGGGGAAGAGGCCGCGCATGTCGAGGTAATCGCTGCGCAAAGCGAGGTCGGGCCAATCGGTGATCTCCAGCGCGGGATGGTGCGGCATGGCGAGATATTGGCGCAGCGTCTGCAGGCCGTAAAACAGCCCGGCGGCGTCCTTTGCGGCCAGCTGCACGGCGCCGCCGCGGATGCTCAGCAGATAGCCCTCTGGCTGGCGCACGGGGCACGCGGGGGCAAAGCTGTCCGCGGAGTACAGCGCGTAAGGGCCCGCGGCAGTGCGCACCTGGGAAAAAAGCTTTTCGGCGGCGGCAGTCAGCCGCTCGTCCGGCTGGGGCATGGACAGCACCACGGCGGTGCCGCGGCCAATGGAAGCCTCGCCCGTCAGGCGGATGCACCGCTGGGGGGCGGGGATGAAAAACAGCTCCATCTTATTGCTCCTCCGTCAACAGCTGGGCGCTCTCGCGCTCTAAGTACAGCACCGCGTCCGGGCAGGTGCGCAGGATGGACGCCGGGCAGGACACGGCCACCGGGCCCTCCACGGTGTCGCGCACGGCGGCGGCCTTGGTGGGCGCGGGCACAATGCACAGGTGATGCTTCGCCCCGGCCAGCGTGGGCACCGTCAGCGTCAGGGCGTGGGTGGGCACCTGGCAAAGGGCGGTAAAGCAGCCGTCGTGCACCTGCTGGTTGCGGCAGACCTCGTCCAGCTGCACCACCTTGACGGCGGCGGGGTCGCTGAAATCGGCCACGGGCGGGTCGTTGAAGGCGATGTGCCCGTTTTCGCCGATGCCCATAAACACCACGTCGATGGGCGCGGCGGCCAGCAGGGCGGCGTAGCGGCGGCACTCGGCCCCGGTGTCGGGGGCGTTGCCGTCCAGGTAGTGCACCTGGCCGAAGGGCAGGCGGCCGAAGATGCGCGCGCGCAGGAAATTGCCGAAGCCCTGGGGCGCGGTGTCCTCTAGGCCCACGTATTCATCCATGTGGAAGGCGGTGACGCGCTGCCAGTCGATGTCCGGGGCGGCGCACAGGGCCTCTAAAAACTCATTTTGCGAGGGCGCGGCGGCAAAGACGGCGCGCACGGTGTCCTGGGCGGCCAGCAGGCGGTGCAGCAGCGCGGCGGCATCGGCGGCCGCGGCGGCGCCCATGGCGGCGCGGGTGGGGTAGACGCGCACGGACAGCGCGTCCTTTTGAAACGTGCGGACAGCTTCCATAACAGTTCCTCCTTGGGCGGTCAGCCCTTGACGGCGCCGATCATGACGCCTTGGACAAAGTATTTTTGCAGGAATGGGTACACGCACATGATGGGGGCGATGGACACCAGCACCGTGGCGTATTTCAGCGATTCCTCCACCACCAGCACGTCGCCCACGCCCACCGTGGCGTTGTTGGACGACCCGGCGGACAGCAGCTCGTGCAGGATCAGCTGCAGGGGGAACAGGTCTTGATTGTTCAAATAGATGAAGGGGGTGAAGTAGGCGTTCCACAGGCCCACGGCGTAGTACAGGCCGATGGTGGCCAGCACGGCCTTGGAGGTGGGCAGCACCAGGCGGAAAAACACGCCCGCGTCGGTGAGGCCGTCCACTTTTCCGGATTCCTCGATCTCCTTGGGATAGTTGTCGAAAAAGCTGCGCATGACGATGAAGTTCCAGGTGGAGACGGCGCCGGGCAGGATGACCGCCCAGATGGTGTCCAGCAGATGGTAGTTCTTCATGACTAAGTAGGTGGGGATCATGCCGCCCTGAAAAAACATGGTGAACACGATCATCATGGAGAAAAATTTGTGGCCGATCATGCGCTTGGCGCTGAGGGCGTAGGCGCCCATGGCCGTGATGCTCAGCGACAGCGTGGTGCCCAGCACCGTGTAGAGGATGGTGTTGCCGTAGGAGCGGAAGATGCGTTCATCCTCGAACACGTAGCCGTAGGTTTTGAGCGAGAAGCCCTTGGGCCACAGGCCCACCTTGCTCTGCATCACGTAGACGTCCGAGGAAAAGGACACCGCCAGCATGTGGATCATCGGCAGCAGAATGAGCAGCACGACGACGAGCATGAAGGCGTAGAGAAAAAATTCAAACGGGGAAAAGCGGATCTTCTTTTTTGTCAGCATGAAAACTTCCTCCTTTCCGATCAGAAGAGCCCGGTGTCGCTGAACTTTTTGGAGAAATAGTTCGCAGTGACAAGCAGGACCAGGTTGATGACCGAGCTGAACAGGCCGATGGCCGAAGCGTAGCTCATATTGCCCGACACCATGCCCTGCCGGTAGACGTAGGTGGCAATGATGTCGGAGGTCTCGTAAATGGCGGGGGAGTACAGCAGCAGCACCTTTTCCAGGCCCACCTCCAAAATGGAGCCCACGCGCAGGATCAGCATGGTGGCCACGGTGGGGGCGATGCAGGGCAGCGTGATGGACCAGATCTGCCGCAGGCGGGACGCGCCGTCCAGCCGGGCCGCCTCGTAATACTGCGGGTCCACGTTGCTGATGGCCGCCAGGTAGACGATGGCGCCCCAGCCCAGCGTCTGCCACACCCCCGACGCCACATAGATGATGCGGAACCAGCCGGGGTTCGATAAAAAGTTGATGGTCTGCCCGCCGCACAAATTGATGATGGTGTTGATGATGCCGCGGATGGGCGACAAAAAGCTCACCAGCATGCCGCAGACGACCACGGCGGACAAAAAGTGCGGCATGTAGCTGATGGTCTGGACGAATTTTTTGAAGCGGGTGCGGGTGACCTCGTTCAGCGCCAGGGCGAAAATGATGGGGAACGGGAAGCACCACAGCAGGGAGTAGACGCCCAGCAGCAGCGTGTTGCGGATGATGCGCCAGGCATCGGGGTTGGAAAAGAAGTTGATGTAATGCTTCAGGCCCACCCAGTTGCTGCCCAAAAAGCCGACGAAGGGCTTGAAATCCTTGAATGAGATCAGCACGCCCCACATGGGCACGTACTTGAACAGGATGTAGTAGAGAAAGCAGGGCAAAAACAACAGCAGCAGATAGCGGTCTTTGTAAACGCGCTGCCAGAAATTCTTTTTGCGGACCCCGCCGGCCAGCGGGGAGGGCGCCCCGGCGCGCGGGGCAAGGCGGCGCTTGGCCGCGGGTTTGGTGCTTGTCACACAGATGACCCCCTTTTAGTGGTAAAGTTGCTCGATGGTGCGCACGATGGCGGCCCCGTAGGCGCCGTCGTTGCAGCGGACGCGCCCCGCGCGCACGCCGGAGACGAAATCGTCCCACTGGGCGTCAAAGGCGCCGGGATAGCCGTCCCAGGCCACGTCCTCATAGCCGCCGCCGTAGGTGACGGCGACATCCCTGCCCGTGCGCAGGCGCAGCGCGCCCTTGGCAAAAAACAGCATCGTCTCGTCGCTGGGCACCACGGCGTAGCCGCACAGGGAGACCGCGGCGCTGACGCCGCTGTCCGTGCGCAGCAGCAGCTGGGCGCTGCCGTCCACGTCCGTGCCCGGCTGCAGATAGGTGCAGCCGCCCGTGGCCCAGGCGATGCCGCTTTGCGTCAAATAGCAGATCTTATCCAGCGAATGGGCGGCGTAGTTCATGGAGATGCCGCCGCCCGCCATTGCCTTTTCAAGAAACCAGCGCGGGCGCTGGGGCGTGAAATAGTTGTTGGTGCGCACGTCGCTGATCATGGCCAGCGCCCCCAGCCGGCCTGTCTCGATGAGGGCGCGGGCGGCGCGGTTTTGGGGCAGGTAGCGCTGCACGTGGCCCACCTGCAGCAGTACGCCCGCCTTTTCACAGGCCTCGTTCATGCGCAGGCAGGAGGCGTAGGAGGTGGACATGGGCTTTTCCAGCAGCATATGAACGCCCCGCTGGGCGCAGGCCAGCACGCAGGCCTCGTGCAGGCCGCGGGGCAGGTTGATGATGGCCAGGTCCAGCTGCTCGCGGTCCAGCATGGCCTGGTAGTCTTCATAGGCGCGTGCGCCGTAGGGCGCGGCGGCCTGGCGGGCGCGGCCGGGGGCGATGTCCGCCACCGCGGCCAGGCGGGTATCGGGATGGCCGGCAACAGCGGCCAAATGGCTGGCGCCGATGATGCCGGCGCCGATCATGCCAACGGAAAACATGGCGTTCCTCGCTTTTCAAAAAATTGACGGAAAAAGGGCCATGCGCAGGCGCGGCGTATGCCGCCCGCGCATGGCCCCCGGTTCAGAGATTCAGCGGTCCAGGCCCCGGTGCGGGGCGGTGCCGCCCGTCAGCCCTGCTGCGCGGCCAGCACGCGGGCATAGCTGGACGTGTGCACGGCCTCCAGCTTGTCGCGGCCCAGCGCGTCGATCTCGGCCACATAGGCGTCCCCCTCGTCCAGGCTGCGCTCGCCCAGAAGGAACTTGGTGATCTCCTCGGAGACGTGCGTCTGGATATTGACGCCGATGGTGTCCACCACTTCTTTTTCCTCGTCGGTGTAGGCCAGCACGGGCTGGGCGGCCAGGTCGTACTTGCGGGCCTCCTCGGTGGCGGCGCGGCACTCGGGCGAGAAGGTGGACAGCTCGCCGTCAAAATCGTACAGCTCATAGAAGCCGTAGGTCTGCAGGCCGGTGCCCTGTTTCATCTCGGCGGCGGTGGAGAACTCGTTCCAGGTGCGGCTGCCCGCTGCGTCCTCGGTGTACAGCTCGTCCGGGCGGCCCCAGGACAGCAGCTCCCGGCCTTCCTCCGAGTACATCCAGTCCACATAGGCCAGCACGTCGTCCAGCTTTTTCGTCTGGCTGGAGACCACAAAGCCCATCATGGCCTTGGCGGAATTGGGGAACATGGCCTGGCCTTCGCTGCCAAAGGACGGCGGGGCCATGAAGGACATGGTGAAATCAGGGTCGCTGGGGCGCATGGAGTTGTTGAAGAAGTCGATGCGGGACAGATAATCCACGGTGATGAAGGAATCGCTGTTGGCGATGACGTCCTGCCAGCCCTTGGTGTCGATGGTCAGGAAGTTGGGCAGCAGCAGACCCTCTTGGTACAGCTGGTGGTAGAAGGTGACCATTTCCTTGTAGGCGTCGGTGGTGGGGCCAAAGACCCACTTGCCGGTGTCATAGTCATAGCCGAAGAAGCGGTTGTCCTCGTTCATGATATGGTAGGTGCCCCAGGAGGGCGCCAGCATGTTGAACTGGTTCAGCGAGCCCACAAAGGAGCGGAAGCCCAGGGGATAGCTGTCGGGATAGGCTTCCTTCAGCTGTACCAGCACGTCGTAAAACTCGTCCTTGGTGGTGGGCACTTCGAGGCCCAGCTCCTCAAAGACGTCGGCGCGGTACATCCAGCCGCGGCGGTTGGTCTCCTCCACGCCCTGCTGGGGGAACTGGTACAGCGCGCCGTCGGCAGACAGGTAGCTCAGGGCGTACTGCTCGTTGGCCTCATACCAGGCCTTGAAGTTGGGCATCTGGTCCATGTAATCGAAAATATTGATGAACGCGCCCTGCGAGCCGTACTGCTGCACGATGTTGGTGTTCAGCAGATAGATGAGGTCAGGCAGCTCGCCCGAGGCCATGGTGAGGTTCAGCTTTTCCGCAAAGCCCTCGGTGTCCACGCTGTTGATGTTGAAGGTGACGTTGGTCTTTTCCTTCACCAGGTCGATGACGTACCAGTCGTTCTGGAAGGGCCAGCTGGCGTGGGAGGGCGTGAGCATGGAGAGGGTGACGGGCTGGGCAAACAGCGGCCCGCCCTCGGCGGCGGAAGCGGAGGCGCCCGCGGGGGCGGCGCTGGAAGCGCCCGAGGCGCAGCCCGCCAGCATGCCGGCGGCCAAAGCGGCGGTGCAGAGAAGCGCAGCGCCTTTGTGGAACCATTTTTTCATAAGTTTCGATCCTTCCTTTTATTAGAGATCATGGGATACCGCTTGCAGAGTTTCGATGCATCGTCTGTGCTTTCATGGTAACGGCGGCGGACGCCGAAATCAATTTTCATTCCGCCGGATCCTTGTCAAATTCGCGGAAATGGGCCCCGGCCGAATGATTTGACAAAAACCAAACCGGATGACAGCGTGGGCGTCAGCCCTCCTGCAGCGCCAGCACCCGGGCGTAGCTGGATTCATGCACGGCCTTGAGGTCGGCAAGGCCCAAGGCCTCCACCTCGGCCACGTAGGCGTCCCATTCGTCGAAGCTGCGCTCGCCCAGCAGGAACTTCGACACCTGCTCGTCCACGAAGGTCTTCACGTTGGTGCCCACGGTGTTGACGACGCTCTGTTCCTCGTCGTTGTAGGCCAGCACAGGCTGCTGGGGCAGGTCGTACTTGCGGGCGGCCTCGGTGGCGGCGCGGCATTCGGGCGAGAAGGTGGACAGCTCGCCGTTGAAATCATAGCGCTGGTAGAAGCCGAAGACCTCAAAACCCGTGGCCTGCTTCATCTCGGCGGCGGTGGAGAATTCCTTCCAGGTGCGGCTGCCTTCGGCGTCCTCGGTATACAGGTCGTCCGGGCGGCCCCAGGTCAGCAGGTCGCGCCCTTCGTCGGAGTACATCCAGTCGATATAGGCCAGCACCTCATCCAGGTGCTTTGTCTGGCTGGAGACCACGAAGCCCAGCAGCACCTTGGCGGAGTAGGCAAACTGGTTGCCCACGTCCTCGTTGAAGGCGGGGGGCACCATGTAATCCATGGCAAATTCCGGCTGGCTCTCGCGCATGGCCTTGTTGAAGAAGTCGATGCGGGAGAGGTAATCGATGGTGATAAAGGAATCGCTGTTGGCCATCACGTCCTGCCAGCCCTTGGTGTCGATGGTGAGGAAGTTCGGCAGCAGCAGGCCCTCCGCATACAGCTTGTTGTAGAATTCCAGCAGTTCTTTGAACTCCGGCGAGGTGGGGCCGAACACCCAGTCCTGGGCGTCGTAGTCATAGCCGAAATAACGGTTGTCCGTGATATCCAGGTAATAGGTGCCCCAGGACGGCGCCAGCATGTTCATCTGCGCCATGGTGCCCGCGAAGGAGCGGAAGGCCAGCGGGTAGCTGTCGGGGTAGGCCTTCTTCAGCTGTACCAGCGCGTCATAGAATTCATCCTTGTCGGTGGGCACGGTGAGGCCCAGTTCTTCAAAGACGTCGGCGCGGTACAGCCAGCCCCGGCGCTCGGTCTCCTCCACGCCTTGCTGGGGGAATTGATAGAGGCCGCCGTCCGCGGACAGGTAGTTGGCCGCGTAGCGCTGGTTTTCCTCATACCAGGCCTTGAAGTTGGGCATTTCGTCCAAATGATCGAGGACGTTGACAAAGGCGCCCTGGGGCGCGTACTGCTGCACCGTGGCGTTGTCTGTCAAAAACATCAGGTCCGGCAGCTCGCCGGAGGCCATGGTGAGGTTCAGCTTTTCCTTGAAGCCACTGGTGTCCACCGCCGTGACCTTCAGGTCCACATTGGTGTACTCCTTGATGAGGCCGAGGACGTACCAGTCCTCTTGGAAGGGCCAGCTGGCGTGGGAGGGCGTGAGCATGGAGAGGGTGACGGGCTGGGCAAACAGCGGCCCGCCCGCCTCGCTGGACGCGCTGGTGGAGGCGGCCGCGCCCGAGCTTGCGGCGCTGGAAGCGCTGGAAGAACAGCCGGCCAGCACGCCCGCCGTCAAAGCGGCGGCGCACAGGAGCGCAAGGCCCCGGTGAAGTTGCTTTTTCATAGGTTTCGTTCCTTCCTTTTTCTGAATTAACGGGTGTTGCTTACGGAGATACGATGCATCGTCTTCGTTTGCATCGTACCGCACCGGGGCGGAAAAGCGCAATTTTCATTCCGCACGATTTTCGCCATC
>CATXYA010000012.1 GCA_958403605.1 uncultured Oscillospiraceae bacterium | reverse complement strand
CTGCCGGGCTGGACGCAGGGCGGCGAAAAACACAGCTTTTTAGACAGTTATGAGGAGGAGCTCCATGGCGCTGGTGAGGAATGAACTGCCCATTTTGGAATATGACGACGCGCCGCAGGCACTGCTGATGCCCAACCGGCAGGAGCATTACACGCTGCCGCAGCGGGCGGTGCTGTTTTTCCACGAGGAGGCGGTGGCGGCATGGGCGCAGGCCCATGGCGCGGTGCAGGCGGGGGAATTCGTCACCATCACAAAGGTGACGCCGCTTTACACGGCGGAGTGGCAGGGGAAAACGCTGGCTTTGTGCGCGGCGCCCCTGGGGGCGTCCGCCGCCGCCCAGCTGCTGGATTTCCTCATTGCCTGCGGCTGCACCCAGGTGATCGCAGGCGGCAGCTGCGGCGCGCTGGAACCCTTGGAGGAAGGCGCCTTTTTGGTGCCGGAACGGGCGCTGCGCGCTGAAGGGGCCAGTTATCATTACCTTCCGCCCGCCCGCTGGGTGGAGACCGACGCGGCGCTGCGGGAGCGGCTTTGCCGCGTGCTGGCGCGGCGGAAGCTGCCCTTCCGGAGCTGCGCGACCTGGAGCACGGACGGCTTTTTCCGGGAGACGCCGGACATGGTGGCGGCCCGGCGCGCCGAGGGCTGCGCGGTGGTGGAGATGGAGTGCGCCGCCCTGGCGGCCTGCGCCCAGTTCCGCCGCATCCGCTTGGCGCAGCTGCTATACAAGGCGGACAGCCTGGCGGGCCTCGCCCACGAAGACCGCGGCTGGGGCGAGGACGCGGTGGAGACGGCGCTGGAGCTGTGCCTGGACGCCGCCGCAGAAACCTGAAAAAGAAAGCCTGGGCCCAGTATCGTCCAAGATACTGCGGCCCAGGCTTTTTGGCTTCCATCTATCTGAAAACGGGAGGTGCTCCCGATGGTTCTAAGAATACCAAGTGGGTGTGACAAAATGATCGACGGTTTTGAAACAAATGGTGAAAAATATACGAAAACAGGAATCGTTCCGGGATGGATTTTAGATTTTCTGGACAAAACAACCGAAAAAGCGTACAATGAACAAAAGAGTGTTGCCCGGTGTGCCCGGTGTGAAAAGAGGGAACGCAGATGGACGTAAAAAAGTGGAAGAAGCTGTGGGATCATCTGCTTCCGGTGCTGCTGATCGCATCATTTACCCTGCTCAGCGCGGTGGCGCTGTTTTCCCTCTGGCGGATGGAGGGCGACGCGCGCATCATCAACTATACGGGCATCGTGCGGGGCGCTACGCAGCGGTTGATCAAGCAGGAATTATACGGCCAGCAGAACGATGAACTGATCGAGAAGCTGGACGGCATCTTGCAGGGTTTGGCCGAGGGGGACGACGAGCAGGACCTCATTGCCATGGTGGATCCGGCTTATCAGGAAAACCTGCGCCGGCTGCGCGGGGAATGGCAGGAGATGAAAACGGAGCTGGGCCAGGTGCGCGCGGGGAAAGAACCGGCGCAGCTGTACCAGATCAGCGAGAGCTTTTTTGAAACGGCGGACAAGACCGTCTCGTCGGCAGAGCAATACCTGGAGGGCCAGGTGCGCGCCAGCGTCTACTGGCTGATCCTTGTCACCACGATCTTTACATTTTTTGTCATCGTCTTTTGGTTCTACCGCAAGCGCCAGAAGAAGCTGGCCGCCGAGGTGGTGGCTGCGGAAGCGGCCAGCCGGGAGAAAAGCGAATTCCTGTCGCGCATGAGCCATGAGATCCGCACACCCATGAACGGGATCATCGGCATGGCGGAACTGGCCAAACGCTCTGCGGACCAGCCGGAAAAGGTGCAGGACTGTGTGGAGAAGATCCAGCTCTCCTCCGATTATTTGCTGGGCCTGATCAACGATATCCTGGACATGTCCCGTATCGAGAGCGGAAAGGTAGAGCTGGAGCAGGCGCCTTTCGACCTGCACAGCTTTGCGGAGCGCCTGAGGACCATGTTTTCGCAAAAGGCGCAGGAGGCGCAGCTGGAGCTGCAGGTCGATGCGGACGGTGTTTGTGCCCCGGCGGTGCTGGGCGACGAGCTGCGGTTCAGCCAGGTGATCGTCAATCTGGCCTCCAACGCCATCAAGTTTACTCCTGCGGGCGGACATGTGCAGGTGAGCTTTCGGCAGGAGCTGCTGTCCCCGCAGCTGTGCGCCCTGGCCGTGACGGTAAAGGACGACGGCATCGGCATGACGCCGAAGGCGCAAAAGCAGGTTTTCGCGCCCTTTGAACAGGCGGATGAATCTATCTCCCGCCGTTACGGCGGCACGGGGCTGGGCCTTGCCATCAGCAAGAATCTTGTGGAATTGATGGGCGGGACCTTGACGGTGGAGAGTGCCCCGGGACAGGGATCGACATTCACGGTCAAACTGCGGCTGCCCATTGCGGCCGCAGTGCCGGAAACGCCCGAACAGCAGGCCGCGGGCCTGCAAGGCCCCGTGAGCCTGCGGGATTGTCATATCCTGCTGGCGGAGGACAACGCCCTCAACTCTGAGATCGCCGTCTCGCTGCTGGAGCTGGAAGGGGCGAAGGTGGAGGCCGTGTCGGACGGGCAGGAGGCACTGCGCCAGTTCCTCGCCAGTGAGAAGGGCACCTATGGCCTGATTTTGATGGATATCCAAATGCCCGTGCTGGACGGGCTGTCGTCCTGCCGCGCAATTCGGGCGTCTGTTCATCCCGAGGCGCAGACCATTCCCATCATCGGCCTTTCCGCCAATGCGTTCCAGCAGGACGCCGCGCGGGCGCTGGAAAGCGGCATGAACGGTTATGTCACGAAGCCCTTCGAGCTGGATAAGCTGCTGGCGGCCATCCAGAAAGTGTACACCGTGGCGGTGGCGTAAAATAGACTTTCGTATGAAAAGCAGGGCGCGCTGCAAAATGTGCCCTGCTTTTTCGTGGAGCGGGGAAGAGGCGCCCCCGCTCATCCGCGCCCTCCCCGCAGCGGCGGCCATTGGCCGCCGGGCTGACAGAAAAACAAGAAGGGCGCGCTGCAAATTTGCGTTTTGCAGCGCGCCCGTTTGTGCTTGAAAGGCTTTATTTGGCAAAGTTATCGAAATAGCCCTGCACCAGAATGATGGGCGTGCCCTTGTCGCCGGAACCGGAGGTCAGGTCGCACAGGCTGCCAATGAGATCTGTCAGGCGGCGGGGCGTGGTGCCCTGGCTGGCCATCTGGCCCTTCAGGTCGGTATCCTTGTGGGAAATGCTTTCCCGGATGGCTTTCGTCAGCGCCTCGCCGGACAGATCGGCAAAGTCGTTGTCCGCCAGATATTTCAGCTTCAGCTCGTTGGGCTGGCCCTCCAGGCCGCTGGTATAGGCCGGGCTGACAACAGGGTCCGCCAGCTCCCAGATCTTGCCCACGGGGTCTTTGAAGGCGCCGTCGCCGTACACCATGGCCTCCAGCCGCGCGCCGGTGGCCTCCTGCAGGCTTTTCTGCAAAGCGTCCACAAACGCCTGGCACTCCCGCGGGAACAGCTTCACCGTATCCTCGGTGGCCTTATTGGAGCCCAGCAGGCCAAACTGCTCGTTGCAGCCGCTGCCGTTCACCGGCGCGGTCATCAAGTCGCTGAGCAGCAGCACCTTCTCGGCGCCAGCGGCCAGCAGGCGCCGCTTGGAGCGCTCACGGGAATGGATGTCGCAGCACAGCACGTTTTTGGTATAGGGCAGGATGGCGCGCACATCGTTGCCGAAAATAAACTCCACCTCGCAGCCCTCGCTGCGGAACAGGTCGCCGTAATATTCCACATAATCCACGCCGGTAAAGGGATGCTTCTCATAGCCGAACAGCGCGCGGTATTTCGCCTCGTCCAGCACGTCGCTCCAGGGATTGACGCCCTTTTCATCCAGCAGGTCCTCGTCGAACAGATGGTTGCCCACCTCGTCGGAGGGATAGCTCATGAGGATGTAGGCTTTTTTGAACGCCTTGGCGATGCCCTTCAGGCAGATGGCGATGCGGTTGCGGCTCAGGATCGGGAACGTCAGGCCCACGGTGTCGGTGCCGAATTTGGCGCGGCAGTCGGCGGCGATGTCCTCGGTGGAGGCGTAGTTGCCCTGGCTGCGGGCCACAACAGCCTCGGTGACGGCCACGATGTCGCGGTCCTGGAAGGTGATGTTCTGCTCTTTGCCGCAGGCGACGATGGCGTCGGTGACGATCTGCACCAAATTGTCGCCCTCGCGGATGACGGGGCAGCGGACGCCGCGGGAAATAGTACCAACAGTTTTCATGTGTACAGCTCCTGTTCTTCATCTGTCAAATCGGTTGCCAAAACGGCCAAGACTTATTATAATAGAAAAAGTGCTATCAGTAAAATGAAAAAATGTTATATCTGATATTAGCAATGTTAATAGGAGGGGGCGGGGAATTGCAGGCCGATCTGGAATTGTACCGCGTGTTTGCGGTGGTGGCCCGGGCGGGCAGCTTCAGCAAAGGCGCCGGGCAGCTGTATCTCACCCAATCGGCGGCGTCCCAGGCGGTGAAGCGCCTGGAGACCCAGCTGGGGACGCGGCTCTTTGTGCGCGGGCGCCGGGGCGTCACGCTGACGCAGGAGGGCCGCCTGCTGTACGAGCACGCCGCGGCGGCGCTGGGCACGCTGCAGGCGGGGGAGGAAAAGCTGCGCCGCGTGCAGGGCCTGGCCGAGGGCACCCTGGCGCTGGGGGCCGCCGACACCATCACCCAGGAGCTGCTGCTGCCCTATATCAGCGCCTTCCGCCAGTTGTACCCCGGTGTCCAGCTGCAGGTGACCAACCGCACCTCGCTGCAGCTGACGGAGGAATTGCTGCAGGGCGGACTGGACCTCGCCATCGTCAACCTGCCGGTGGCAAACGTGCGTCTGGCGGTGCGGCCCATCTGGCAGGTGCACGACGTCTTTGTGGCCGGGGCGCCCTTTGCCGAGCTGCAGGAGAAGCCGCTGACGGCGCGCCAGCTGGCCGCGCAGCCTCTGGTGATGCTGGAGCGCGCCTCCAACAGCCGCCGCTACGTGGACGCGTTTTTCGCCTCCCAGGGCGTGGTGCTGACGCCGCGCATCGAGCTGGGGGCGCACAGCCTGCTGTCCAGCTTTGCGGCCATCGGCTTCGGCCTGGCCTGCGTGGTGGAGGAGTTTTGTCAAAAGGAACTGCGGGAGGGCACGGTGTTTCCCATCCAACTGAAAAAGCCTATCCCCCCGCGCCACGTGGGGGCCTGCTGGATCAAAGAGCTGCCGCTCAGCGCGGCGGCGGCGGAATTTTTACACCTGTTGGCGGATGCCGAGACGTGAGCGGGGAAGGGAAGGAAAAAGGCGGCGGATCTGAAAATATCGAAACTGACATTTTTCGCTTTAAAAGGGCCGCCATGATACCAAAATTCAGCCGGGGACGGCGTTCCCTGCGACACGGTGTCCAAAATCAAGAGGACAATAAAAAACGGACGACTGGATTCCCAGTCGTCCGTTTTTTGCTGTCCCCGTTCCCGGGAACAGGGACGTTTCGTTGCAAGGAGCAGTCAGCCGATCTCGACCATGACCGTTTTGCCCTCGCGCACAGCAGCTGCACGCATCACCACGCGAATGGCTTTCGCAATGCGGCCCTGCTTGCCGATGACGCGGCCCATGTCCTCTTCCGCCACCGTGAGATGATACACGATGACGCCTTCCTCGTTGGGCTCGTCCACCGTGACCTTCACGGCGTCCTTGTCCTCCACGAGACCCTTGGCGACCGCCAGCAAAAGTTCCTGCATCAACAGTCCCTCCCGCTTACAGAATGTTGTTTTTCTTCAGCAGGACGCGGACCGTATCGGTGGGCTGAGCGCCGTTGGCAAGCCAGGTCTTGGCTTTCTCGGCGTCCACTTTCACAACGGAAGGCTCCTTCGTCGGATCGTAATAGCCGATCTCCTCAATGAAGCGGCCGTCGCGCGGGAAACGGGAGTCCGCCACGACAATACGGTAGAACGGGTTCTTCTTGGCGCCCATGCGGCGCAGTCTGATTTTAACAGCCATGCTGTCACCTCCATCACATTTTCAGAAAATTTATAGCAGCGGCCACAGGCCGGAACTATCGGTCAAAACATGCCGGGCATGCCCATGCGGCCCATGCCGCGCCCAAAGGCCTTGGGGTTCTTTTTCAGCTGCTTCATCAGCTTGCTCATCTGCTCAAACTGGCGCAGCAGGCGGTTGACATCCTCCACCCGCGTGCCGCTGCCCGCGGCGATGCGGCGCTTGCGCTTGGGATTGATGAGCGCGGGCTTGGCCCGCTCGGCGGGCGTCATGCTTTGGATGATGGCCTCGATGTGCACCAGCTCCTTGGATTCGTTCAGCTGGTCCGTGTCCACCTTGCCCGCAACGCCGGGCATCATGGAGAGCAGCGCGCCCGCGCCGCCCATCTTTTTCACCTGCTGCAATTGATCCAGCATGTCGTTCATGTCGAATTTGTTTTCCAGCAGCCGCTTGGCCGTCTCCTCCGCCTGCTTTTCATCGGCGGCGTCCTGCGCCTTTTCGATCAGCGTCAGCACATCGCCCATGCCCAGGATGCGGCTGGCCATGCGGGAGGGGTGGAAGACCTCCAGGTCGTCCAGCTTTTCGCCCACACCGGCGAATTTGATGGGCTTGCCCGTCACCGCGCGCACCGAAAGGGCGCTGCCGCCGCGGGTGTCGCCGTCCAGCTTCGTCAAAATGACGCCGTCCAGACCAGTATTTTCACCGAAGGCCTTGGCCACGTTCACCGCGTCCTGGCCCGCCATGGCGTCGATGACCAGCAGCGTCTCGTCCACGGGCACGGCCTCTTTGATGCGGGACAATTCAGCCATCAGCTCTTCGTCCACGTGCAGGCGGCCCGCCGTGTCCAAAATCACAATGTCGTTGCCGTGGTCCCGCGCGTGCTTGTAAGCCGCAGCGGCGATCTGCTCGGGCTTTTGGCCGTCCAATTTGAACACGGGCACGCCGGCCTGGCCGCCCACAACACACAGCTGGTCCACAGCCGCGGGGCGGTAGATATCGCACGCCACCAGCAAGGGGCGGTGCCCTTCTTTCACAAAGCGCTTGCCCAGCTTGGCGCAGTGGGTGGTCTTGCCCGCGCCCTGCAGGCCGCACATCATGATGACCGTCGGCGGCTTCGATTTGATATGGATGGTAGCGGCCTCGTCGCCGCCCATCAGCTCGGTCAAGGAATCGTTGACGATCTTGATGACCTGCTGGGCGGGGGTCAGGCTCTCCATGACCTCATGGCCCATGGCCTTTGCCGTCACATCGGCAATGAAGTCCTTCGCCACCTTGTAGTTGACGTCGGCTTCAAGCAGGGCCATACGCACTTCCCGCATGGCGTCCTTGATATCCTGCTCGGACAATTTGCCCTTGCCGCGCAGCTTTTTGAATACGTTCGAGAGCTTGGCGCTCAGTGATTCAAACGCCATCCGCGTGCACCTGCCTTTCCGTCATTCTTCCATGCCCGCCACGATGCGCACGATCTCGTCCGCCGCATGGCGGATCTCAGGGCTTGCGTCGTAGCGCTGGCTGTTGTAAAAGCGGATATCCCGTGCCAGCTGGTCCAGCCGGGAAAGCTCCTGCCGCATGGCGCGGTAGCGCCGGGCAAAGCCCACTTTTTCCTCCAGCTCCAGCAGCGTGGCCTCGCCGCGCTTGATGGCGTCGCGCACGCCCTGGCGGGTGATGCCGAAGTTTTCCGCGATCTCGGCCAAGGAGAGGTCGTCGTTGTAATACTGCTCCATCACGTCGCGCTGCTTGTCTGTCAGCACGTCGCCGTAAAAGTCCAGCAGGTAAGAGATCTGCAGATTTTTGGGCATCGCGCAGCCTCCTTTGCCGGTCGCTTTGTAAAGCGGTTCACTTTACAGCGAATGTTATTATAACAAAGCACCGGTGTAAAGTCAAGCGCCTTTGCAAAAAACTTGAAAACAATTCTTTTTATTGTATAATAATTTTGAAAGCTGCAGATCACGCGAAAAAATGCGCAGGGGGAGGAAGCGGCCGTGGACATCAAGCGCAGCTATTATGAGACGCTGTACAGCCGTCCGGTGGTGCAGCTGGCGGGCTATTGTGCCAAGTACGAGCTGCCGGGCAGTTTGTACGCCTATTTGGCCTTTGGCGGCGCCACGGCTTCGGCCAAGGACGCTTTGGCGGAGGGCATGCTGGCCCTGGCGACGGAAAAAGGCTTTCTGAAGCCGGGGCAGACGGTCATCGAGACCTCCAGCGGCAGCTTTGCCGTGGCGCTGGCCATCGCCTGCGCCCACAGCCGCCATCCGCTGATCTTGTGCATGCCCTCCAATGTGCCCACGGCGCGCCAGCGCATGTTCACCGAGCTGGGGGCCAAGATCGCCCTCACCAACTCCATCTATGGCCGCCAGGGCATGGAAAAGCGCGCGCAGGAGGCCGTGGAGCGCACGGGCGGCTATTATCTCAATTACTTCGACAACGACCTCAACGCCGAGTTCCACCGCCGGGTGACGGGGCCCAACATCGCCCGCGCCACGGAGGGCGCGCTGGACGCCATCGTGGTGGGTGTGGGCTCCGGCGGCACCGTCACCGGTGTGGGGGAATATGTCAAAGCCTGGTACCCTGATGTGCGCATGATCGCCGTCGAGCCGTTTGAAAGCCAGGTGCTCTCCGGCGGCTTTGCGGGGACACACAGCATCCCCGGCCTGGGGGCCGGGTTCGTACCCGAAAACTATAACCCCTATATCGTCGACGGCGTCATCCCCGTGCCCAGCCAGGAGGCCAACGCCAAGGCCCGCGAGGTGCTGCAGACGGACGCCGTGCCCGCCTCGCCCTCGGCAGGGGCCACGCTGGCGGCGGCGCACAAGCTCATCCGCGAAAACGGGGATGTGCGCCGGGTGCTGTGCATCTTCGCGGGCAAGGAGACCTACGAATAAGCGAAAAAATGCCGCAGTAAGATAAAAAGGACAGCAGCTGCTGTCCTTTTTCTTTTTCCGCGTCACCGCATTTCCAACAGCTTGGAGGGCTCTACCTGCAGCGTATCCGCGATGCGGAAGAGCATATCCAGGCTGGTGCCCACCGCCGCGCACTCGATCTTGCCGATGTGCACCCAGGAGACCCCCAGCGCCTCGGCCAAGGATTCCTGCGTATAACCAAGCCGCTTGCGGTAAAAGGCAACGTTGAGGCCCAGCACCCGGTAGCGGTTCAAATACCGGACTTCCATCGTACCACCACCCCCAATTAGTAGTGTAACGAAGGATCCGGTGTTTTATTATAGGTTCTCAAGACATGATTCTTATATTGACAAGATATAAAATAATATTTACAATATGGACAAGGGGGATGCGTATGAAATTGAATCCGTCCGATCTGTATCAAGTTTTGCTGCACCGCAGTTACGTCTGTGAACAATATCAGGCGGAGATCGCCAAAATGCTGGACTGCCTGCGCGAGGAGCTGTCCCCAGACCAGTGGAACAGCGTCAACCAGGTGCGCATCTACTACGACCAGATGATCACCCGCATGCTGGGCGTGGTCCTGGACGAGGAGAACACCCAGATCACCTTTAAAAACCTGCAAAAGGAAGAGAGCCCGGAAGACTGAACTTCCGGGCTCTCTTTTCTTTTTATCAAATGATCAGCCCACGATGATCTGCGCCTGGGGCGAGACGGAGCGGTGCGCCGCGCTGTCGCCGGGGTGCGCGGCCAAGGTCAGCGCCATGGCGACGGGCCCCACACGGCCGATGAGCATGGTCATCATGGTCACGATGCGGGCGAAGGCGTGCATGTGGGCCGTGACGCCCACCGTCAGGCCCACGGTGCCGAAGGCGGAGACGGCCTCGAACAGGCAATTGATCTCGTTCATGTCCGAGCTGGTGTTGTAGTAGATGGTCAGGGAGGAGACGACGACGCTGAACAGGGCCAGCGTGAAAATGGTCAGGGATTTGTACACGGTCTTGTGGTCGATGCGGCGGGAGAACAGCGTGGCCTCGTCCCGCCCGCGGGCCACACAGGCCACGGCCACCAAAATGATGCTGGCCGTCGTCACCTTGACGCCGCCGCCCGTGCCGCCGGGGGCCGCGCCGATGAACATCAGCAGCACCATCAGAACCTTGGTGTTGTTGGCCATGCCGTTCATATCAAAGGTGTCAAAGCCGGCGGTGCGCGCCGTCACCGAGGTAAAGGCGGCGTTGGTGATGCGCTGCAGCGGCGGCATGGCGCCCAGGGTGTCGGGATTGTTCCACTCCAGCAGGGCCACGCATACCGTGCCCAGCACCAGCAGCGCCCCGGTGACCCACAGCACCAGCTTGGTGTGGGTGCGCAGGTGCTTTGTCTGGCGGTAGTGGGCCAGATCGTTCCACACCAGAAAGCCCAGGCCGCCGCTGATGATCAGCAGGCTGACGACCAGCAGCACAAAGGGGTTGTCCGCAAACAGGCGCAGGCTGGAGCCCGGCAGCAGCCTGCCGAAAATATCGAAGCCCGCGTTGCAGAAGGCCGAGATGGCAGTGAAGACCGAGATGAAGATGCCGTCGGCGCCAAAGCGGGGGATAAAGACGAAGCTGAGCAGGAGGGCGCCCGCCGCCTCGAAGGAAAAGGCGAATTTCATGACGAACTGCAGCAGGCCGCGCGCCTGGGCCGGGTCGGACAGGTTGATGCTCTCGGTGGCGACGCGCAGGCTTTTGAAGCCCATCCGCCGCCCGATGGCCACGTTGAAAAAGGTGGTGAGCGTCAGCAGGCCCAGGCCGCCGATCTGGATCAGCAGCAGGATGACGACCTGGCCGAAGGTGGAAAACTGCGTGTAGGTGTCATATACCACAAGTCCCGTCACGCAGGTGGCGCTGGTGGCGGTGAACATGGCGTTCAAAAATGGTGTGAAAGCGCCGGTGCGGGAAGAGACGGGCAGCATCAGCAGCAGCGTGCCGCCCAAAATGACGGCCAAAAAGCTGCCCACAATGATGCGGGTGGGGTTTTTGCCCCGGCGCTGGGCACGGCGGCTCAAATAAGCGGATAACGAAAACGGTTCCAAAACAGCAGCTCCTATTCTGTGAAATTTGGCCCGCAGAAGCGGGCCGGTGAGGCTGTCTTTCCAAAAGCAGTATCATGATACACCACTCCTGCGGGAAACGCAAGGAAACTTGCTTTTTTTCTGCGGGCACCGTATAATAAAACTATTCTGTCTCCGTAGCTCAGTTGGATAGAGCGACTGCCTCCTAAGCAGTAGGCCGCTGGTTCGATCCCAGTCGGGGACACCATTTGAAACACCGCAGCAGTGCTTGGAAAAGCCGGGACCGCAGTCCCGGCTTTTTTCTTTTGAGAAAAGGCGGGGGATCTTATTTTATCTATTTGCCAAATAAGCCGCACCTCTCTATAATAAAGACAAAAGCCGCGCGGCGGCGCGGGAAGGGGCGAAGAGATGAAAAAGCTGCGGGAATGGACGGGCAGGCTCAGCATTCGCCACAAGATCCTGGCGCTGACGCTGCTGGGTATCGTCGGCGTGGGCGTGGTGGCCTTCGCCGTCAGCTTCTTCACGCTGCGCACCATCCTGGTCCAGCGCATCTGCGAAACAAACCAAAGCACCATGGAGACCATGGCCAGCCGCGTGGACGAGGTGTTTGGCAACTCCACCTCCGCGGTGGTGGGCATCAGCATCGACCCCTCCATCCAAAGCCACGTGGGCGACTTGTACAGCGAGAGCGACCTTGTGGTCATCAACGCCATGAACGCGCTGAAAACGAGCTTGTCCAACTACACCTACACGGTCCTCAACACGCCGGCCAGCATTGCCCTGCTCACCGAGGACGGCCGGATGATCTACAACGGGGACGCGCTGCGCCAGGCGGACCCGCAGCGCCTGCAGGCGGTCTATGCGGATTATATCTCCCGCTTTTCCTTTGATTCCATCTCCGGCCAGGTGCCGGTGAAGGAATATCTGCAGAACCCCCTCTCCCTGGCCGAGGACGATTATGTCTACTGCATCGCCATGCCCATGCGCTCGTTGGACGAGCAGCGGACCGCCATCGTGATGATGCTCATCCGCACGCGCTATATGATGCCCTACCTGACGGCGGGAGACGAGACGTGGCACACGCGGGTACTGACGGATGCCGCAGACACGGTGGTGCTGGCCGGGGACACGGCGCTCATCGGGCGCAGCGTGCGGGAGCTGGCGGACGGCGGGCAGCTGCCCGCCAGCGGCGGCTACACCGTCACGGGCGGCGGTTATCTCTTCCGCCAAAAGCTCACCCATTACCACGGGGCCATCTACGACCTGATGGACGGCGCGTACATTCAGGGCGAGCTGTGGACGGTGGCCCAGCGCCTGCTGGTGCTGATGCTGGCCGCGGCAGCCGTCATGGGTGTCATCGCCCTGCTGCTGGCGAACAGCATCACGCGGCCCATCGTGCGCCTGAGCGAGAAGATGGCCGAGCGCAAGT
>CATXYA010000011.1 GCA_958403605.1 uncultured Oscillospiraceae bacterium | reverse complement strand
GGAAGCATTTGTAGACCGCATCATTGAGACCGACCGCAAGGCCCGCGGCGTCATTGAAAACGCCCAGCGGGAGAAAAAACGCCTGCTGGAAGAGGCCAAACAGCGCGCGGCGGAGGAATTGAAAAAACAGAGCGCCGCCACCCAACAGGGCAAGCAGGCCATCGACACAGAGCTTGCCCTGCGGGAGCAGGCGGAAAACCAGAAGGCTGACGAGGCTTACCTCGCCGCCAAGCGCGGCCTGGACGATGCGTTTGAAACGCACCGGGAGGCCTGGCTGGACGAGGTGACGAAAAACATGCTGGCCGAGGGGTAAGATCCGTGGACAGCGCGAAAGGAAGCGACGGAGATGCTGGATAACTTATCCGCCCTTGCCATCGTGCCTAAAGCCAAGGCCATGGCCGCGCGCCGGCCGACGCGGGCGGAATATCTGGAATTTGCGCGCAAGCGCAGCGTGCTGGAAGTGATGGCCGCGCTGCAGGCGCATCCCTATTTCGTCCACAGCCTGAAGGGCATTTCCCAGACCAACCTGCACCGCGAGCAGCTGGAGCAGGCGCTGAGCAAGGACGTTTTTTACAAGTACGAAGGGCTGATCCACTACTCATTCAAAAAAAGCGGGTTCCTCTCGTTTTTCGTGATGCGCTGTGAGATCGAAGAGCTTTTGACGAAGCTGCGGCTGCTGGCCATGGGCTTCAAGCACCACTATATCGTCAACCTGCCCGGCTTTTTGGCCGACAAGACCAGCTTCAGCCTGATGGGCCTGGCCAAGGCCGAGGCCCCGGCGGACTGCCTGCCCGTGCTGGCGGGCACCCCCTATGCCAAGCTGCTGGCGGGGCTGCTGCCCAAGGACGGCAGCGCGCCCGATTATCTGGCCTGTGAGCACACGTTCTGGTCGTATTACTATCAGACGTCTCTGGCGCGCATCGGCCACGGGCGCGACGCCGCCGCGACGCGGCGTCTGTTCCAGATGGAAGCCGAGGCCCACAACCTGGACCTGCTGTACCGGGCCAAGGCGTTTTACGCGGGCCAGCTGCCGCCCGCGCGCCTGACGCAGCTGTTGGTGCCGGTGACGTGTGTGATCTCCGACAAAAAGCTGCGGGAGCTGGCCCAGGCGCCGGACCTGGAGGCGTTTTTGCGCGTTTACGGCACCTGCCGCGCCAAGGACGTGTATGGTGAGCGCAGCGCCGATCTGGGCAAAGCCACCGAGGTGCCCGCTCAGCGGGCGCTGTACCGGTCGGCCCAGCGGCTGCTGCACTTTTCCAGCAACCCGGAGACGGTGCTGACGGCGTTCCTGTGCCTGGCAAACATGGAGCGCAGCAATGTGGTAAACGTGATCGAGGGCGTGCGGTACGGCCTGCCTGTGGAACAGATCGACGCGTTTTTGAAATATTAAGGGAAAAAGAAACGAGGTGTTATCCATGGGTATGGTAAAAATGGTCCATATGAACCTGTATGGGCCCGGGCGCGATCCGCAGCCCACGCTGGAGCTGCTGGCGAAGCTGGAATGCTTCCAGCCCGATGAACCGGGCACCTTGCGGCCCGGCACCACCCAATGTGAAGATGCTTACGGGCCGCTGCTGCAGCAGGCAGCCGGTCTGCTCAAGGATCTGGGGGAAAACGAGACGCTGCCCGTTTGGGACGGCCAGCGGTATGAGCTGGAGGAAGTCCAGCAGAAGGTGGAGGGCTTTGCGGCGGAGGTCGCCCAGCGCGGCAAGGAAAAGGCCGAGATTGCGGCCAAGCTGAATACTTACGAACAGGCGAAGGCCCAGCTGTACCACCTGACGGGCCTGCAGACGAGCATGGACGAGATCTTCGGCTGCAAATACCTGAAGGTGCGCTTCGGCCGCCTGCCCAAGGACAGCTACGTCAAGCTGCCCTACTATGAAAACCTGCCGTTCACCTTCCGCGAATACGATTTCGACGGCGAATATTACTGGGGCATGTACTTTGTGCCCCAGGCCAATTCCGAAGAGGTGGACAACATCTTCGCCAGTTTGTACTTTGAGCGCATGTGGGTGCCTGATTTCGTGCACGGCACCCCGCAGGACGCGCTGGCGCAGATCATGGCCGATGAAAACGACCTGCAGGCCCAGCAAAAAGAGCTGGACGATCTGGCGGCCGTGGCCTCGCCCGAGGACATCGCCTTTTTGAAGGCGGCGGCGGCGTGGCTCAACTATGAATCGCAGCTGGCCCAGATGCACCGCTATGTCATTCTGCTGGAAAACAGCTATTACATCAGCGGCTTCGTGCCGCAGGACCAGGTGGCCCGGCTGAAGGACGCCGTGGGCAAAGAGCTGCCCGACGTGCGCGCCAACACCGACGAGGAGGTGGGCGCCAAGGGCACCGACCTGCTCAAGCCCCCCACCAAGCTGAAAAACAACTGGTTCGCCAAGCCCTTCGAGATGTTCATCGACATGTACGGCCTGCCGGGCTACGGCGACATCGACCCCACCAGTTTCGTGGCCGTCACCTATGCCATCCTGTTCGGCGTCATGTTCGGCGACGTGGGCCAGGGCGTGCTGCTGGGGCTGATCGCCTACTTCATCATGTATAAAAAGATGCACATGCAGCTGGGCCAGGTGGTGGCCCGGTGCAGCATTTTCAGCGTGCTGTTCGGCTTTGTGTACGGCAGCGTGTTCGGCTTTGAGCACGCGCTGGACCCCATGTACCATGCTCTTGGCTTTGCAGAAAAGCCGTTGGAGGTCATGGAGCCCAACAGCATCAACGCCATCCTCATTTCCAGCATCGCCGCAGGCGTGTTCATCATCGCGGCGGCCATCGTCACGGGCATCATTTCCAACCTGCGGCGCGGCATCATCGCCAAGACGCTGCTTTCGGTCAACGGCGTGTCGGGCTTGGTGTTCTACCTGGCGCTGATCTTGCTGCTGCTGCCCATGCTGGGCGTGCAGTTGCCCTTTGTGGGCTCGGTGCCCTACTGCATCTTGTTCCTGGGGATCCCCTTCCTTTGCATGTATTTCTCCGAGCCTATCTGCGAGATGCTGGAGGGCCATAAGCCCGGCAAGGTGGGCGAGATCCTCATCAACGGCTTCTTTGAGATGTTCGACGCGGTGCTGAGCTTCGCCTCCAACACCATGAGCTTTTTGCGTGTGGGCGGCTTCGTGCTGGCCCACGCGGGCATGATGACCGTGGTGTTCACGCTGGCCAATATGACCAGCGGTGTGCCCTACGTGCTCATCGTCATTGTGGGCAACCTGTTCGTCATGGCGCTGGAGGCCCTGTTTGTGGGCATCCAGGTGCTGCGCCTGGAATTCTACGAGATCTTCAGCCGCTTCTTCGAGGCCGCCGGCACCCCCTTCACGCCGCTGCGCGTGACCGAGGGCATCGAGCGCGCCGCTTAAAATCCCGCCTTCCCTCCCTGTGGGGATGAACATAAACCTAAAATCTTCGCCGCGAACCGGCAGAATGGAGTATGAATCCTTATGAACAACAAGAAAAAAATGCTTCGCACCCTGTTTCTTCTCACCCTGACCGCCGCGCTGGCCTGCGCGCTGTCCAGCATCGCCTTTGCTGAGGGCGACGCTTCCGCCGTCACCGCCGGCTCCAACGGGCTGGGCCTCATTGCCGCCGCCCTCTCCACGGGCATTGCGGGCATCGGCGCCGGCATCGCCGTGGGCGCGGGCGCCCCCGCCGCCATCGGCGCTTTGACCGAGGACCCCAAGAGCTTTGGTAAAGCCCTGATCTTCGTGGTGCTGGGCGAAGGCATCGCCCTGTACGGCATGCTGATCTCCATCCTGATCCTCAACAAAGTGTGATCCCATGAAGTACTTTTTGATCAGCGACAACGTGGATACGCTTGCGGGCATGCGGCTCGTGGGGGTGCGGGGCGTTGTGGTGCACGAGGAAGCCGAGGTGCGCGAGGCGCTGGAGAAGGCGTGCGCGGACGACGAGGTGGGCCTGGTGCTCATCACCGACAAGCTGGTGGCGAAATGCTCGGAGCTGGTGTTCAGCTACAAGCTGACGCGCCGCCGGCCGCTGATCGTGGAAATGCCCGACCGCCACAGCGACTCCAATCCCGGGGACAGCATCAAACGCTATATCTCGGAAGTCGTGGGCGTAAAGATTTGAGGTGAACCGCTTTGAAGAATAAAGAGGAATTGCAGCGCACCGCCAAACGGGTGGGCAGCGAGGAAAAATACGCCGCGTTCGATGATTCCGTCATGGACGCCGCCCAGCGGCAGGCCGACAATATCATCAAGGCCGCCCGCGCCGAGGCCGAGCAGATGTACCAGAAGCTGACGGCCCCGCAGCGCACGGACCCCGTGGAGCTGTACCGTGCCGAGGCCGAGGCCGCGCTGGCCCGCAAGGTGGCCTTTGCGCAGCAGGAGAACCGCAAGAAGCTGCTGGTGTACCGCCAGCAGCTGGTGAACGCCCTGTTTGCCGAGGCCGAGGAAAATTTGGAGGCCTACGCCGAGACGCCCGCCTATGTGGCCGATATGGAGCGGCGTCTGGCCGCCTGCGCCCGGCGCGCCCAGGGCCATACCCCCGCCGCGCTGTACGTGCGCCGGGGCGACGAGACGCGTCTGGCCGCCCCGGCGGCCAAGGTGTTCCCCGGCTGCCCGGTGAAGGCCGACGGCCGCATCCGGCTGGGCGGCTTCAAGCTGGCTGCCGACGGCGTGTTGTTTGACGAGACGCTGGACTTTGCCGCCGACGCGGAACGCGAGCGCTTTTTGTCGCGCTGCGGCCTGCGTGTGGACCAAGGAGAGACGAAAACAGTATGAAAGATACGATCTATTCCATCAACGGCCCCGTGGTCACCGTGCGCCATACCGACACCTTCGGCATGATGGAGATGGTCTACGTGGGCGAGGCGGGCCTCATCGGTGAGGTCATCAGCGTCAGCCGCGAAAAGACCACCATCCAGGTGTACGAGAACACCACCGGCCTGCGCGTGGGCGAACCGGTGCGCGGGACGGGCTCGCCCCTTTCCGCCACCCTGGGCCCCGGCATCATGCAGAATATTTTCGACGGCATCGAGCGCCCCTTGGGCGTCATCGCCCAGCAAAACGGCGCCTTCATCGCCACGGGCGTGCACGCCGACAGCCTGGATGAGGCGAAAAAGTGGGACGTCACCGTGTGCGTGAAGCCCGGCCAGCAGGTGTCCGGCGGCGATGTCATCGCCACCTGCCCCGAGACGTCCATCATCACCCACAAAAGCATGGTGCCGCCGGACATTTCCGGCGTGGTGAAATGGGCCGCGCCCGACGGCGCCTACACCGTCACCGAGCCCATCTGCAAGATCGAGACCGACACCGGCGAGGTCAAGGACGTGTGCCTGGCCCAGAAATGGCCCATCCGCGTCTCCCGCCCCGTGCGCCGGCGCGAGCCCATCAGCCGTCCGTTGATCACGGGCCAGCGCGTCATCGACACGCTGTTCCCCATCGCCAAGGGCGGCGCCGCCGCCGTGCCCGGCGGCTTCGGCACCGGCAAGACCATGACCCAGCACCAGCTGGCCAAATGGTGCGACGCCGACATCATCATCTACGTGGGCTGCGGCGAACGCGGCAACGAGATGACCCAGGTGCTGCAGGAGTTCAGCGAGCTGGAGGACCCCAAGAGCGGCAAGCCCATGACCGAGCGCACCGTGCTGATCGCCAACACGTCCAACATGCCTGTGGCCGCCCGCGAGGCGTCCATCTACACCGGCATCACCCTGGCGGAATACTACCGCGACATGGGCTACGATGTGGCCATGATGGCCGATTCCACCTCGCGCTGGGCCGAGGCCCTGCGCGAGATCTCGGGCCGCTTGGAGGAGATGCCCGCCGAGGAGGGCTTCCCCGCCTACCTGCCCAGCCGCCTGGCCGCGTTTTACGAGCGCGCGGGCTGCGTGGAGGCGCTGTGCGGCGCCAAGGGCAGCGTGTCCATCATCGGCGCTGTGTCGCCCCAGGGCTCCGACTTCTCCGAGCCCGTCACCCAGAACACCAAGCGCTTCGTGCGCTGCTTTTTGGCGCTGGACAAAAGCCTGGCCTATGCCCGGCACTACCCCGCCATCAACTGGACCATCAGCTATTCCGAGTATTACGAGGACCTGGACCCCTACTACATCGAGCACCTGGGCCGCGTTTTCTGCGACCTGCGCGGGCGCATGCTGAGCACCCTCAGCGAGGAAAACAAGCTGATGGAGATCGTCAAGCTCATCGGCACGGACGTGCTGCCCGACAGCCAGCGCCTGACGCTGGAGATCTCCCGCGTCATCCGCGTGGGCTTTTTGCAGCAGAACGCCTTCCACAAGGACGACACCTATGTGCCGCTGGAAAAGCAGCTGTGGATGATGGAAGCCATCATGCACCTGTATGACCGCACCAAAGAGCTGGCCGAGGCGGGCGTGCCCGTTTCCGCCATGAAAGAGGCGGGCCTGTTCGACAAGCTGGTAAAGGTGAAGTACGAGATCCCCAACGACAAGCCCGAAATGTTTAAGACCTACAATGCAGAGCTGGACCGCGCCTGCGCGGACCTGCTCGCGCAGCAGACCGCCGCTTCGATGGCGGAGCAGCCGGAAAGGAAGTGAGCCCCCATGGCGAATTGGGCAATGGAATATCTGGGCCTCGCGGACATCAACGGCCCGCTGGTGGCCATTGACGGCGTGGAGGGCGCCGGCTACGAGGAGCTGGTGCAGATCCGCACCAAGGACGGCGTGCGCACCGGGCGCATCGTGGCCCTGGAGGGCAAGCGCGCCGTGGTGCAGGTGTTTGCCGGCACCAGCGGCATGGAGCTGACAGGCACCGAGAGCCGCTTCATGGGCGAACCCATGCGCCTGGCCCTGGCCCCCGAGATCGTGGGCCGCATTTTCAGCGGCGCGGGCGAGCCCATCGACGGGCTGGGCCCCGTGTACGCCAGCCGCTTCGACGACATCAACGGCAGCGCCATCAATCCGGTGAGCCGCCAGTACCCGCGCAACTACATCCGCACGGGCATCTCGTCCATCGATTCCCTCATCACCCTCATCCGCGGCCAAAAGCTGCCCATCTTCTCGGGCAGCGGCATGAGCCACAACAAGCTGGCGGCGCAGATCGTGCGCCAGGCCAAGCTGAGCGGCCAGGGCACCGAGCACGAAAAATTCGGCGTGGTGTTCTGCGCCATGGGCGTCACCAAGGACGTGGCGGAATACTTCCGCCGTAGCTTCGAAGAATCGGGCGCGCTGGCCCGCGTCACCATGTTCCTCAACCTGTCCAGCGACCCCATCATCGAGCGCATCCTGACGCCGCGCTGCGCGCTGACCGCCGCCGAGTATCTGGCGTTTGAGCAGGGCATGCACGTGCTGGTGGTCATGACGGATATGACCAGCTACGCCGAGGCCCTGCGCGAGTTCTCCTCCTCCAAGGGCGAGATCCCGGGCCGCAAGGGCTATCCCGGCTATTTGTATTCGGACCTGGCCAGCCTCTACGAGCGCGCGGGCGTCATCCAGGGCCGCGCGGGCAGCGTGACGCAGATCCCCATCCTCACGATGCCCAACGACGACATCACCCACCCCATCCCCGACCTGACGGGTTACATCACCGAGGGGCAGATCGTGCTGGACCGCTACCTGGACCAGCAGGGCGTCTACCCGCCCATCAGCGTGCTGCCCAGCCTGTCCCGTCTGATGAAGGACGGCATCGGCAAGGGCTATACCCGCGAGGATCACGCGGACGTCTCCAACCAGCTGTTCGCCAGCTACGCCAAGGTGTCCGACGCCCGCGGCCTGGCCAGCGTCATCGGCGAGGAAGAGCTTTCGTCCACCGACAAGCGCTACCTGGATTTCGGCGACCACTTCGAGCACGAATTCCTGAACCAAGGCCAGGATGAGGACCGCACCATCGACGAAAGCCTGGATCTGGGCTGGCGGCTGCTGTCCATCCTGCCGCGGGAGGAGCTGGACCGCATCGACGAGGACGTGCTGGCCCAGCACTATGGCAAACACTGAGTTTTTGAAAGGGGGGAGCCCTTGTGGCTGAGCAAATTTTCCCGACCAAGGGCAACCTGATCGCCTGCAAGAAAAATCTGACTCTCGCCAAGCTGGGCTTCGACCTGCTGGACCGCAAGCGCAACGTGCTGATGCGGGAGATGATGAAGCTTATCGACGCGGCGGGCGCCATGCAGCGGGAGATCGGCGACACCTTCACCAAGGCCTACAAGGCGCTGGAAAGCGCCAACATCACCCTGGGCATCGATTTTTCGCTGGAGAGCGTCACCGCCGTGGAAGACGGCTTCTCCGTCACCAGCCACAGCATCATGGGCGTGGACCTGCCCCAGGGCCATCTGGATTCCCCGGCCCCTTACCCCTATTACGGGTTTGCGGGCACCAACGGCCAGCTGGATTACGCCTACCTGTGCTTCGACCGGGTCAAGCGCCTGTGCGCCGACCTGGGCGGCATCGAAAACAGCGTCTACCGCCTGGCGACGGGCATCAAAAAGACCCAGCGCCGGGCCAATATGCTGGAAAATGTGGTCATTCCCCGGCTGGAAGAAAATATCCGCTTCATCTCCTCCACGCTGGAGGAGCACGAGCGTGAGGAATTCACCCGCCTCAAGGTCATCAAACGGCAGAAAGCTGCCCAGCCGGCGGCGGAATAGCGTGGAGAGCGCCCTTTTGAAAAGGGGCGCTCTTCTCTTTTTCCTCACAATTCCGCCTTATTTTCGTCATTTTGCATTAATATATCGTTCATATATATCCATATTGCACAAAAGCTCGTTAAGTAGTTGTGCAATGTTCATAAAGAATACCGCTTGCATTTGTGCAAAAAATGAATATAATAGAACATGTAAGGACAAGAGTAGGTCCTTACAAGGGAAAGCGGCCGTCACCATTCGGGCGGCTGACACATTCATTTTATTTAGGAGGTCTTTTTTATGAACAACTTTTTCAAATTCATGTTTGGCAAAGAAGTGAGCAAGGACGCCATCGACGCGTACTTCACCGTCAACGAGCGCTTCTGAGAAACGCACATTGCCAGAAAAAGCGCCCGGCTGTAAGCCGGGCGCTTTTTTGCTCCCCGCCAGCGGCCGCCTCTTGACCGTACCTCGATCCCCTACCGGCGAAAAGAAAGAAGATCCGCCCGCGCGATGCCGCGAAAGCAGCAAGCCCTGTCCTCTGCGCAATTTTGAACTTTTTATGAAATGCGGCGCTTCCATCTTGACAGCAAAGTACTTTCGTTCTAGAATAGTTAAGCAGCTTAACAATTTAGCTTGATTAACTTATCAGAGAGGAGGAGCGCCTGTGGAAACAAAAGCGGACCGCAGCGGCCAGCTGTTTGTCGCCATGATGCGCATGCAGCGCGCCTGGCAGAACATCACCCCCTGCGCGGGCCTCAGCAAGGGCCAGTTTGCCACGCTGATGGTACTGCAGCGCGGCGGACGGCCTATGCACGCCCCGGTGCCGAAGACCCCGGTGCCGGTGACGGTGGGCACCCTGGCCCGTACCATGAACCAAAGCCTGCCCGCCATGAGCCAGCGCGTCACGGGCCTGGTGGAAATGGGCCTGGTGGAGCGCGTGGCTGACCAGCACGACCGGCGGGTCTCCGCCGTGCGCCTCAGCGAAGAGGGCACACGGTTTTTACACGAGAGCTGGCTGGTGCTGCGGGGGCAGATGGAGCAAGCCTTTTCCACCCTGCAGGACGACGAATTTGAGACCCTGCTGCGGCTGCTGGACCAAGTGGCGAACCAACTGGAACTTCTCGGAACGAAAAATGATGGGAGTGTTTGACAAGCAATGCTGAAATTGAAGCGATTTTTAAAGCCCTATGTGGCGCTGCTTCTGGGCGCGGTGGTGCTGCTGTTCGGGCAGGCCATGCTGGAGCTGGAACTGCCCAACCTGATGAGCGACATCGTCAACGTGGGCATCCAACAGGGCGGCATCACCCAGGCCGCGCCGGACGCCATTGCGGCGGGCAGCATGCAGCTGATGCAGACGTTCATGTCCGACGCCGACAAGCAGGCGGTGCAAAACGCCTATGTCTCCGCCGCCGACGCCGCGGTGAAGGAGCGCTATCCGGGCCTGACGGACGCGGACTATGTGCTGACCGCGGACGCCGGGGCTTCCGGCGCCGACCTGGCGTTCGCCCGGGCCTCTTACGCCATGATGCAGCTGATGGAAGACGTGATGAAGCAGAGCGGCCAGGAGGTCGCGCTGGGCGACACGGAATCCAAGACCCTGGACCTCTCCAAGCTGGAGGAGATCCTGCCCATGCTGGCGCAGATCCCGCCCGCGGCCATCGCGGAGAAGATCGACATGGCCGCGGGCACCGACGCCATGATCTTGAACCAGACGGCCATGGTGTTCACCAAAAGCTTTTACGTGCAGCTGGGCGCCGACACCGACGCCATCCAGACCAACTACATTTTGTTGACCGGCCTCAAGATGCTGGGCTTTGCGCTGCTGCTGACAGGGTGCGCCATCGGCGCCGGGTTCTGCCTGTCCCGCATGGGCGCGGGCGTGGGCCGCGACCTGCGGCACGCGGTGTTCACCAAGGTGACGGGCTTCAACAATGCCGAGCTGGACCAGTTCTCCACGGCCAGCCTCATCACCCGCAGCACCAACGACGTCATGCAGGTGCAGGGCTTTTTGTCCATGGGCCTGCGCATGCTGATCTTCGCGCCCGTCATGGGCATCGGCAGCCTGGTGATGAGCCTCACCACCAGTGCCTCCATGTCCTGGATCCTGCTGGGGGCGTTGGCGATCATGCTGGCGGTCATCTTCATCCTCTTCACGGTGGCCCTGCCCCGTTTCAAGAAGATGCAGGATCTCATTGACCGGCTGAACCTGGTCTCCCGCGAGGAGCTGTCCGGCATGATGGTGGTGCGCGCCTTCGCCAACCAAAACTTCATGCAGGACCGCTTTGACCGGGCCAATAAGGACCTGACGGGCAACACCCTCTTTGTCAACCGGGCCATGTCCACCATGATGCCCATTATGACCCTGGTCATGAACGGCGTCAGCCTGCTCATCGTCTGGGTGGCCGGCCACCAGATCGCCCAAAGCACCATGCAGGTGGGCGACATGATGGCGTTCATCCAGTACGCCATGCACGTCATCATGAGCTTTTTGTTCATCAGCATGATGTTCGTCATGGTGCCCCGCGCGTCCGTCTCCGCCGAGCGCATCAGCCAGGTGCTGGGGACCGAGGAATCCGTCAAGGACCCCGCGCAGCCCCAAAAGCACGCCCAGCCCGTCAAGGGCGTGGTGGAGTTCAAGGACGTCTCCTTTGCCTACGGCGGCGCCAGCGAGCGCGTGCTGGAGCACGTCACCTTCAAGGCCGAGCCGGGCAAGACGACGGCCTTCATCGGTTCCACGGGCTCGGGCAAATCCACCCTGATCAACCTCATCCCGCGTTTTTATGACGCCACCGAGGGCACCGTGACGCTGGACGGCGTGAACGTGAAGGACCTCACCCAGCACGACCTGCGGGAGGCCATCGGCTATGTGCCGCAGAAGGGCATGCTGTTCTCGGGCACCATCGCCTCCAACCTGCGCTACGGCGACGAGGAGGCAGGCGACGATGTGCTGGCGGCCGCGGCGGACATCGCCCAGGCCACCGAGTTCATCGACCATTTGGACGAGGGCTACGACACGCCCATCAGCCAGGGCGGCACCAACGTCTCCGGCGGCCAGCGCCAGCGCCTCTCCATTGCGCGGGCGTTGGTGAAGCGGGCGCCCATCTATATCTTCGACGACACCTTCAGCGCCCTGGACTTCAAGACGGACGCCAAGCTGCGCCAGGCTTTGAAGGGCTATACCGAGCACTCCACGGTGCTGATCGTGGCGCAGCGCGTCTCCACCATCATGCACGCCGACCAGATCGTCGTGTTGGACGAGGGGCGTGTGATGGGCATCGGCACCCATGAAGAGCTGCTGAAAAACTGCAGGACTTACCGCGAGATCGCGGAGAGCCAGCTTTCAAAGGAGGAATTGGCATAATGGCAGGACCAGGGACAGGGCCTCGCCCCGGCGGCGGCCGCGGTGCACGCGGCATGATGCCGGGCGAAAAGGCCAAGGACTTCAAAGGGACCATGAAAAAGCTGCTGTCGTATCTGAAAAAATTCCTGCCGGCCATCGTGCTGGTGCTGGTATGCGCCGCAGCTTCCACCGTTTTCTCCATCTTCGGCCCCAAAATTTTGGGCCAGGCGACCACCAAGCTGTTCGAGGGCGTCCTCGCCATCCTCACGGGCACCGGCGGCATCGATTTCACCGCCATCGCGCAGATCCTGCTGTTTTTGGCGTGCCTGTACGGCATCAGCGCCCTTTTGACGGGTGTGCAGGGCTGGGTGATGGCCGGGGTGGCCACCAAGATCAGCTACACTATGCGCAGCGATTGGAGCCATAAGATCGACCGCATGCCGCTGGCCGATTTTGACCGCGTGCAGAGCGGTGAGGTGCTCAGCCGCATCACCAACGACGTGGACACCGTGGTGCAGACGCTGAACCAGAGCCTGTCGAGCATCGTCAGCAACGTGACGATGATGGTCGGCGTGCTGTGCATGATGCTGTCCATCAGCCCGCTGATGACGCTGGTGGCGCCGTGCATCCTGCCCATCAGCGTGCTCATCGTCAGCGTGGTGGTGAAGCACAGTCAGCCCTACTTCAAAAAGCAGCAGGACTACCTGGGCCACGTCAACGGCCACGTGGAGGAAATGTACGGCGGCCATGTGGTCGTCACCGCCTTCAACGGCCAGGAGGACAGCATCCGCGATTTCGACCAGCTCAACGGCCAGCTGTATAACGCGGCCTGGAAGAGCCAATGCCTCTCCGGCATGATGATGCCCCTGATGAACTTCGCGGGCAACCTGGGCTATGT
>CATXYA010000010.1 GCA_958403605.1 uncultured Oscillospiraceae bacterium | reverse complement strand
CCGGCTGCCGCTATGTCGCCGTGGGGGCCGCGGGCCTGCGCGGCGCGGGGCTGGGGCCGCAGCTGGCGGAAACGCTGCGCGCCCGGTACGGCTGCGGCGTCCGGGCCGTAGACGACGGCCTGCTGGCCCTGTATGCCAAGCTGCAGGGACAGGACGGCGTGCTGGTGATCGCAGGCACGGGGTCGGTGGCCTACGGCAAGGCGGGGAACCGCTGCGCCAGCCAGGGCGGCTGGGGCCATTTGCTGGACGACCGGGGCAGCGGCACCGCCATTGCCCTGGCGCTGCTGCGGCAGGTGACGGCGGCCTGGGATGCGGGGCGGCCCTTATCGGTCTTGGAAGAAGCTGTGCTGCGCCGGACCGGGTGTGAAACGCCGCTGCTGGTGCCGCGCTTTGTCTACGGCGCGGCGAAAGGCGAACTGGCCGCGCTGGCACCTTTGGCACAGCAGTTCGCCGGGCAGGACGCGGCGGCGGACAACATTTTGCGGCAGGCGGGGGAGGATCTGGCGGCCATGGCCGCGGGCACGGCCCGGCGCCTGGAGCTGACGCAGTTCCCCGTGGCGGTCTCGGGCAGTATTTTGGAAAAATGCCCGCCTGTGGCCGCGGCCTTTTGGAGAAAACTTGCGCGCTTGGCGCCGGGGGCCACTCCCGCGGCGCACAGCGCGGTGCGGGCGGAGGAAGGCGCCCTCTGGTTTTACCGGGAAACACGACAAGCATGAAGATCACGACATTTTCCCAGCACGACATCCCCGCCGCCGCGGCGCTGTGGAACGCGTGCGCCCGCGCGGGCGACATGGTGTATGCTCCGCTGACGGAGGACGGCTTTCGCAGCACCTTCTGGCAGCATCCCCAGGCCAGCGAGGAATACATCCTCGCCGCCAAAGAGGGGGAGGCGTTGGTGGGTTTTGCGGCAGGCCTTTTGAAACGGCGCTATCTGCAGGGGGAGGATTTCGAAAACACCCCCGCTTACCTCACCATGGTGCTCACCGCACCGGACTGCCGCCGCCGGGGCGTCGCCACGGCGCTGCTGGCGGAGCTGGAGCACCGTTTCGCCGCCGTGGGCAAACGCCGCGCGGCCATCACCTACCGCAACCCGCTGGCCCTCCCCTGGGAGGTGCCGGGCAGCGGCGGCGCCCGGCACAACAACGCTCCGGGTGTGGACCGGGACAGCGCGGCCTTTGCCTTTTTCACGGCCCGCGGCTACCGCACGCTCCGGGTGGAGGACGGCCTGTACCTGCCGCTGGCGGATTTTGCGCTCGGGGAGGCCGTGCTGCAAAAGCAGGCGCGCCTAGCGGCCCAGGGCATCGCCGTCGAATTGTACGATCCGGCGCGCCACCACGGGTTTGAGGCGCTGTTTGACGCGCTGCACGGCGAGGTGTGGCGGCAGACCATGCGCGACAACGCCGCGCGCAGTGTGCCGCTGCCCGTGCTCGTCGCGGCGGACGGCGGCGCCATCGTTGGCTTTGCCGGGCCCATCGACAAAGAGCCCAGCGGCCGCGGCTGGTTCAACGGCATCGCCACCCACCCCGCGTACGGGCGCCGCGGCATCGCCACGGTGCTGTTCCACCGCCTGATGGCGGAATTCCAGGTCATCGGCGCGCAGTACAGCACCCTGTTTACGGACGAGGGCAATCCGGCGCTGCACTTGTACCAGTCCGTGGGTTTTACCGTCGCCCGCAGCTTTGCAGTGATGGAGAAAGAGGTGGAATGATATGGCAACGATCTTAGCCATCGGCGCGCACATCGGCGATATGGAGCTGACGTGCGGCGGCGTGCTGGCTTCCCACGCCCTGCGGGGCGATACCATCGTCACCCTGGCGCTCACCGCCGGGGAAAAGGGCAATCCGCCGGACCTGACGGTGGCGGAATACCGCCGCCAAAAGGTGGCGGAGGCCGAGGGCTTTGCCAGGGCCCTGGGCCGCAGGGCCATCGTGCTGGACCACGAAGACGGCATGCTGCGCTATGACGAGGAGACCGTGTGGCAGGTGTGCGACCTCATCCGGGAGGTGCGCCCCGACGCCATGATCACCCATTGGCGCGAGAGCGTGCACAAGGACCACGCCAACACCAACCGCATCGTCAGCGACGCGCGCTATTACGCGGGCAACGCCGGGTTTGTGCGCCCCGCGCCCGCCCACGCCTGCCCCAAGCTGTATTTTGCCGAGAACTGGGAGGACGCCAGGGATTTTCATCCTTACCTCTATGTGGGTATCTCCCAGGGGGCTGAGCTGTGGCGCCGGGAGGTGGCGAAGCACTGGTTCGTCACGCACAGCACGGATTACCGGTATCTCGAATATTACGACGCGCTCAGCATCTGCCGCGGCTGTGAGAGCGGGTTTTCCCGCGCCCAGGCCTTCATGGTGCGCGAGCAGTTCAGCCGGGCCAAGTGCGCCGCGCTGACGGATCTTTGAAAGGCGGCGCGGTATGACACAGGTGCTTTGCGGCGCTGACCGCATCGGGGAATACGCGGCCCTCTTCCGCGGCAAACGGCTGGGCCTTGTCACCAACCCCTCGGGCGTTCTGCGCGACCTTTCCGCCACCGCGGACAAGCTGGCGCGGGGGTTTCGGCTGACGGCGCTGTACGCGCCCGAGCACGGTGTGCGCGGCGACCAGCAGGACGGCCAAAGCGTAGCCCCCTACACCGACTTTGCCACGGGCGTGCCTGTGTACAGCATCTACGGCGAAAACCGCGCCCCGCGGCCCGCGGATCTGCGGGACATCGACCTGCTGGTGTTCGACATCCAGGACGTGGGCTCGCGCTATTACACGTACCTCTATTCCTTAACGAACTGCATGCAGGCCTGCGCGCGGCAGGGCATCCCCGTTGTGGTGCTGGACCGGCCCAACCCCACGGGCGGCTTTGCCCCCGAGGGCACGGCGCTGCAGGACGGCTGCCGGTCCTTCATCGGCATGTACGACATCCCTCAGCGCTATGCCCTCACCTGCGGCGAGCTGGCGCGGCTGCTGAACCGGCGCTTTCATTTGGGGGCCAAGCTGGAGGTGGTGCCGCTGGCGGGCTGGCGGCGGGAGATGCTGTGGCAGGACACCGGCCTGCCCTGGATTAATCCCAGCCCCAACATCGCCTCGCCGGACGCCGCGCTGCTGTACAACGGCACCTGCCTGTTTGAGGGCACCAACCTCTCCGAGGGGCGGGGCACCACGCGCCCGTTCGAGCTAATCGGCGCGCCCTGGCTGGACGCGCGGGCCTTTGCGGCGGCGCTGGAGGCGCAAAACTGCCCCGGCGTGCGTTTCCGCCCGGCCAGCTTCATCCCTATGTTCCACAAGCACGCGGGGCAGCTGTGCCACGGGGTCCAGGTGCACGTCACGGACGCCCGGGCCGTGCGCCCGGTGGCGCTGGGCGCGGCCATGGTGCTGACGGCCCAGGCGCAGAGCGGGGCGCAGTTCGCGTTCACACCGCCCCGGCATGAGGTGGGCGATTTTACAATGGACCTGCTGTTCGGCTCGCCGCTGCTGCGCCGTCCGGGCGTGACGCGGGCGGAGGCGGAAGCCGTCATCGCGGCGGGGACGCAGGCCTACCTGCCCTGGTGGCGGGAGGCGCAGATGTATCCATAAAAAATAGCCTCCGGCTATTTTTTATTGCGGAGCAATCAAAAAGGACGGTCACAGACCGTCCTTTTTGTTTTACAGAGCAGCCGGGAATGTCTCGGCGCCCCACAGCGGGGGCAGGCCCAGGCGGGCGCGGCCCAGCGTTTTCACGCCCTCGGCGCGCCGGTTGGGAAAGGGGGTGTGGTAGTAGCATTCGGGCGGGAATTCACTGCGGCAGCACAGCACGGGCTCCGCCGGCGCCACGCTGAAGCGCAGCAGCCCGTCCTCGCGGACAAAGGGAACCGGCGCGCCGCCGTCTTTTGCCAGACGCACAGTGACCGCTTGGCCGGGCCAGGGGTCCGCCAGCAGGCAGGGCCGCGCGTCTGCGCTCATGCGCTCCAAAAAGACATAGCGCACATCGTCCGCTGCGGCTTCGCTGGTGATACGCAGGCCGCCCTCGGCCCACAGGGTGAACATGGCCGTGCGCCCGGCAGGCAGCGCCGGGAATACCCGCACCACGCCGTCCCTGCTTTGCAGCAGCGATTCGTTGACGCCAGCCAAAAGATTGGCCGCGGCCTCGAAATAACAATGCAGGAACCATTCGCTGGCAAGCTCGGTGCGGCAGCCCAGGGACTTTTCGTGCAGCTCCTCCCACTGGGTGGCGTCCGCGTCCCGCGCAAGCACGCGGGGTCGGTCCACCGGGCTCCACTGCTGGTTTTGCGAAATGTCCGCAAAGTGCATCAGCCCGCTGGGGAACACCTGGTAGGTCTCGGCAAATTTGCGCAGGACCTTCCAAACGTCCCCGGCCAGCCCCACGCGCGCCGCGGCCAGGGGCGCGGGGGTGTGGCCGCAGCAGCCCAAAGGCCCGGCCTGGTAAATTTCCCGCGCCAGCAGCACCCGCACGGTATTTTGCGCCACGCGGAAGGCGGGCGTGCCCGCGTCTGCTAGGCCGATGAGGCCCGCGGGCCACACCGGGGCCAGCAAAGTGGCGGGGAAGGGGGAAAGAGGATAGCGCCCTTCGGCATAGTGCACGGGCGCGCCGTCCCAGCGCCGCCCCGCGCAGAAGATCTCCAGCGTCTCGCCGTCCTGCTCCACCGTTTCGGTGGCGGGCTGCGGCAGGGCTGTCAGCAGCGCCGCATAGGGAGCCAGCTCTGTCTCCGCCAGCCCCGCGGCGGGGCCGGCGTCCAGGATGGCGCGCAGCAGCGCCGAAAGGTTGGCCCAATCGGGCAGCGTTTCCCGCAGGTTCCAATAGCTTTCATAGGCGGTGGCGCCGCTGCGCGGGGTGCCGTCCTCGTCCAGCAGCGCGCGGTAAAAGTCGGCGCAGACGCACATCAGGGGCAGGGCGCGTTCCCGCAAAAAGGCGGCGTCCTCCGTATAGCGGTAATAGCGGTAGAATTCCAGCGCGATCTGCGCCCCCACGCAGCAGTTGCGCACGGTGTCCGGTTCGATGGCGTTCCAGCCGTTGAGGTTGGACACGTCGGAGAAAAAAGCGCCCTGTGCGCCGAAGAGACGGCACGCGTCCGCCCGGGCCTGGGGCAGCATGTCCCAGCGGTACCGCAGCGTGTTTTCACACAGCTCCGGATGCCCGGCGGGCAGCAGGCCCCACAGCGTCTGCTGGTGGTTCCAGTGATAATAATGCCCCCAGTTGCGGCTGTCGCGGAACCAAGTCCACAGCCCGCCGAACAGGGCGGGATAGCGCCCGCGCCCGCAGGAATTCAGCTGGTACAGGTGCAGATACCACAGGTTTTCCAGATAGTCCTCCTGGGCCAAATGCAAAAAGCTGCGCTGCCAAAAATCGTGCCAGCGCGCCGTGTGGGCGGGGAAGAGGTCCGTTTGCACGGCCCGCTCCAGCTTCGCCAGGGCCAGGGGCACCGGGTCGGCACCGTCCTCCGTGACGGCGGTGCTGACGAGCAGGGTGAACCGGTGTGCCGCCTGCCGGGGCAAACGGAAAGCGCCGCCCCGGCTGTGCAGCAGCAGCGGCTGGGCCTCTTCGCCCAGGACCCGCGCAGCCAGCGCCACCTGGCAGCGGCCCAAGTCCTGCGCCAGCACCAGGGCGTCGCCCTCCTGGCATAGATGCACGGCGTCCAGGTTCTTTTCCCACAGGGGCTTCACCTGTTCGTAATGGTGGAAGAAATTCATGCTGGGCCAGCGGTCCAGCTTTACCGTCCAGGCGGCGGGTTCTGGTTGCCGGGCCGTGATGGAAAACGCCGCCGTGTCCGCGTCCTCGCTGACAAAGGCCCGCCACTGCACCTGGGAAAAGGGTGTTTCGGCCCGGCCCTCGACGCAGGCATCCGCCAGGCGCAGGCGCTCTTCATAGGCTTGCAGATAGGGCCAATCGCAGCAGGGCAGATCGCTTTCGAGCGCCACGTGGCCGCAGGCCACGGGCGCGGTGCCGTGCTCCTCCGCCTCCCAGGCCCAGGCCTGCAAGGGCCCGTCGGGGGCGAAATCGATGGCGTCAGTGTGGTTCAGCTGCAGGGCGAGGCCCTGGGGCGTGTGGTATAAAAGGCCGCCCATGTGGCCGTTGCCCAGAGGCAGGCCGTCATAAGGCCGCAGCGCGGGCCGCCCGTACACCACCTCGTGCCGGGCAAGATAGCGGGGCACGTCCGTCAGCGGAGCTGTGCCGTCATGGTGGATGGCCTGATACATCGCAGTGCTCCTTTATTCCATCTCATCGAGAAAATAGGCGGGCGAATAGGCGTGGCGGCGCTGGGCGTCCTGGCAGTCCACCCGCACCCAGCCCTCGCCGCCCGTCAGCGGGAAGACGGCCCCGGTGATGGTGCGCCCCGCCGGGGCCACGGCCTTGTAGGTATTGCGGCCCGCCATCGCCACATAGATGCGCTCCACGGGGCTGCACCGCACGTGCAGCGCGCCGCCGCGCACCGCCAGGTCGTACAGCTCGGGGCCGGTGGTGGCGTAATAGCGTCGGTTTCGCAGCGCGTCGATGACGTTGGCATAGGTCAGGCTGGGCAGCTTGAGCATGGTGACGCCGCCGAAGGAATCGCTGAGGGGATGGTCGATCTCATAGACGTCGTGGTTGTCGTCCGTGGCCAGGCACCCGATGCGCAGGCCCCGGCGCAGCAGCTCGTCATAGGCTTGGGGCGCGTAGCCGTACAGGCCGTCGTGCTCGCAGCCGTGGTTGTAGATCTCCATGGCGAAAATGCCCCGCAGATCCTTGTAATCGCCGTGATCCTGCATGCTCCACCAGGGGTGGTTGTAGCATACCAAAAAGCCCTCCTCGTTCATGCGGGCAATGTACCCGTTCAGCTGCGCGGTGTCGCCGTAGGTGCCCTGGGGCGGCAGCAGGGCCTCGTACCCCGCGGGGCGCGTTTCGGGCCGGGTGTCGTACAGGTTCAGGTGGTAGGTCTTGTCCGTGGGCACCAGCCGGTCAAAGCTGCCCTGGTTGAGGTCGCCCTCAAAGGCGGCCAGGGTCAAAAAGCCGGGGTCGTCCAGCTCCTTGTGCCAGTGGTAGACGCGGTGGTCGGTGACGGCCACCACGGCGTAGCCGCGCTTTTTGTACTCCTCTTTCAGGCGCGCGGGCGTCCAGTGCCCGTCGGAGCAGGTGGTGTGGGCGTGGAGGTTCGCCTTGTAAAAGGCGCCCTCCCGGGGCAGAAGGTCGAGGTCTCTCATAGAAAAGCTCCTTGTATCAAAGTGTGAAAATAAGGGAAGAGTGCCTTGCATAGGGATGGAAAGGCGCGCGGGCGCCCCCTCATCCGTCAGCCGCTGCGCGGCTGACACCTATCTCCGCGCTAAGAGCCGGGCGTACCGCCCGGTTGCGCTCCGAAATGCCTCTGCGGAGGCGATCCCCCACCGGGGGGAAGGCTAACGCGGGCGGCAAGCCGCCCTGCTACTGCTTGCTAAACACTTTACGCCTGCGTACAGCTACGTTGCTTTTTCGCGAAAGCAAGAAAAAACAATTGCCAGCAGTAGCCGCCAGCCAATCACTGCGTTCTTGGGGCGGCCTTGCAGGGGTGCTGTTTCCGTCAGAACAGCGGATCGGCCCCAAAGGGACCGATTTCCACGGGCCAAAAAAGGGCGCGTTTTGCAACGCGCCCTTTTGGCCGGGGCAGGCGGGCCGCTTAACCTTTGACCGCGCCGGAGGTGACGCCTTCCACAAAATACTTTTGGCACAGGAAGAAGGCGATGATGACGGGCACCAGCACCAGGGTGGCGCCGGCCATCTGGGCGCCGTAGTCCTGGGCGGCGCCGGTGGAGAACATCTTCAGGCCGACGGAGAGCATCTGCTTGTTGATGTCCGTGATGTACAGATAGGGGCCCATGTAATCGTTCCAGGACCACACGAAGCTGAACAGCAGCATGGTGGAGGTGGAGGCGCGGGCCAGGGGCATGATGATGCGCCAGTAGATGGTGAAGTGGTTGCAGCCGTCGATGCGGGCGGCCTCACTGAGCGAATCCGGGATGGCGATGAACGCCTGCCGCAGCAGGAATACGAAGTACACGTCCACCACACTGGGCAGGATCAGCGCCCACATCGTGTTGAGGACGCCCAAGCCCTTGAAGATCATATACCGGGGCAAAATCATGATGTCGCTGGGGATCATCAGCGCACCCAGCAGCACCAGGAAAATGGCGTCGCGGCCGGGGAATTTCACCTTGGAAAAGCCGTACGCCGTCAGTGTCACCACGAAGTATTTGAGCACCAGCACCAGCAGCGTCATCACCACGGTGTTGCCATACCAGCGCAGGAAGCTGAAATAGGGGTGGTTGAAGATGGTGTCGAAGTTCAGCAAAGTGAAGTTTTTCGGGATGATCTGGAACGGAGTGCTGAGCACGTCGCCCGAGGGCTTGAACGTGGAGGACAGCATAAAGATGAACGGGTAAATGGAAAGGATGCCCACGGCCAGCAAAAAGACAGTGAGGACCCATTTTCCGGCTTTTTGACCTTTTGTCTCCATCAGTGGACCCTCCTTTTAATAGTTGACCCATTTTTTCTGCCCGCGCCATTGGATCAGGGTGATCACCATGACGATCGCGAACATCAAAATGGCCTGTGCCGCGGCAAATCCGGTCTGGTATTTCGTGAAAGCGTAATCCACGATGCTCAAGCTCATCACGCGGGTGGCGTCGCCGGGGCCGCCGCCCGTCAGGCCCTGGATGACCGTGAAGTTTTGCAGGGAGGTGATGATGGAGGAGATGGTGAGGAAGAACGTGGTGGGCGACACCGCCGGGATGACCACGTTTTTGATCTGCTGCCATTTGTTGGCGCCGTCGATCTCCGCCGCCTCGATCAATTCCACGGGCACGTTCTGCAAGGCGCCCAGGTAGGTCAGGAAGTTGAGGCCCAGGCTCTTCCACACGGCGATCAGCACACAGGTGGGCAGCGCCCATTTCAGATCCAGCAGGGGAATGACGGGGTTTTCGGCGCCCAGCAGCTTTTGGATGGCGTAGATAGGCCCACGGGGGCCCAGCATGATCTGCCACACCACGGCCACGGCGATCATGTTGGAGACATAGGGCAGAAACACCATGGAGCGGATGGACTTCACGGCGTGGACGCCCTTGTTCAGCAGATAGGCCAGCACGAAGCTGAGCACCATGATGACGGGGACATAGATGAGCGAATAAAGGAACGTGCGCCAAAGGGCGTCCATGACGCCGCTGGTTTGGAAGATGCGGACGAAGTTTTTCAGCCCCACGAACTGCACGCCGTCCAGGTTGGTGAGAAACTTCATGTTGGTGAGCGACATCACAAACGCGGAAAGGAAGGGGATGCCGGTAAAGATGATGAATGCGATCAGGTACGGCGTCACAAACAGGTAGCCGGTGACGGCCTCCTGGCGCTCGGCCTTGGAAAGTTTCATACGGCCGCTTTTACCCATGGATGAAAACCTCCTCTTGGTAAGTGGCGTGAGCGAAGAAAAAGGCCGCAGGCGCATAGACCTGCGGCGCTTTCTCCTGTCACTGAACGGTCAGCAACGCCCCACAGATAAGGATGATCAGCTGTTGGCGAGCTCCTCGGCGATGGCCTCGTCGGCCTTCTCCTTCAGGTTGGTCATGGTGGTGTCGAGATCCTGGGCACCCGTGCCGTACAGCTGGCCCTCGGAGACCCACAGCTGGGCGATGGTGGTGTCGGCGGTGCCGACGACCTTCTCGGACAGCACCTTGGCGCCGGAGAACCAGGCGTCCTTGATCATATCGACGGTGATGTGGTCGGTGGCCTCATAGGTGGGCACCAGCTTGTTCTCGATGTACTCGGTGATGGCGGCGTCGTCCAGGTCCACACGGGCGGGCACGCGGCCAAAGCCCAGGGTGTACTGGTTTTCGGCGATGCACTTCAGCGCCTCGAACGCGGCCTCTTTGTTTTTGGAGGTGGTGGGGATGGCGTAGCAGCCGGTGACGGCCAGCGTGGAGGCCTCCTGGCCCTTCGGATGCGGCAGGCTGGTGAGGCCGCACTCCCAATCGCGGGGGTATTTTTCGACGTTGGTCAGCATGGAAGCCACCCAGCCGCCCACGACGCACATGCCGTACACAGGCTTGTCATAGGTGCCCTTATCATTGGCGATGCCGGTGGAGACAAAGCCGTTCCACACGTGCAGGCCGGCCTTGTAATCGGTGATGCTGGGCTGGATCTTCTTGTCGTTGCCCAGGCTGTACAGCCACTCGACGCTCTCCTTGAAGCGCGCGTCGTCGTAGTTGGAGGTGCCGTCGGCCTTGTAGTGCTCGGCGCCGGACTGGACGGCGTACATGTAGTTGTAAGCGTCGTAGTCCAGCATCAGGGAACCCCAAACGTTGTTGTCCGGGTCATTCAGCTTCTCGGCGGTCTCAATGTACTCGTCCCAGGTCCAGTCGCCGGCGGGATACGCGACGCCGGCGTCGTCGAAGACCTTTTTGTTGTAGAACACGCACCAGATGTCGTTGAACGCGGGCAGGCCATAGGTCTTGCCATCGCTCATGGCAGGCAGGCTGGAGCCGAAGACGCTCTCCATGTCGTAGCCGTCAGCGGCAGCCAGCTCGTCCACCGGCTCCACGACGCCCGCGGCGTAATAGGTTTTCAGCTGGGCGTTGGTGCGGTAGATCAGGTCCATTTCGTCCCCGGCCTGCAGGCCCACCAGTGTGCGGTCCACTTCGCCCTCAGCGTTGTTGGGGATGATGAGCGGCTCGATGGTGATGCCGGTCTTTTCCTTCACCAGGTCGAACAGGGCCACGTTTTCGGGGCCCACGGCGGCGGTGTCGGTGCAGGCGTATTTCAGGGTGACGCCCGCATAGGGCTTGCTGGGATCGGCAGCCGTGCTGTTGGCAGCGCCGGTGGAGCCGGAAGCCGCCGCGGAGCTGGAAGCGCCGCCGCAGCCGGCCAGCACCGTGCCGGCCATGAGAACGGCGAGGGTCAGGGCCGAAGCCTTGCGAAACAAGTTCATTTCATTTTCCTCCTTTGTGTTGGGTAGCCGGCGCAGTGCCGGCCATCTCTTGCACCCTTATTGTAGCATCGGGGAAGTGACGATTACCATCGGCGTTTTTTTGCTTTTGTTGGCAAATCTTATTCGCACGGGGGAGGACTACTGTCAAAACGCACAAAAAAAGGCACTCCGACAAGGGCAACTTGCCGGAATGCCTTCCAAAACTTACGCGGATGGTGGGGGTTGGGGAACATTGCGGAAGGGGATGTGCAGCTCCACCCGGGTGCCCCGGCCCTGCTTGGAGGAGACGGTAACGCCCCCCGAAAGGCCGTAATACAAGCGGATGCGCTCGGAGATATTGTGCAGGCCGATGCCGGTGGAGCGGCGGCGGTATACCTCGCTTTTGGGCACGGCGGTCTCGCCCGTGGCCACCTGGCGGCGCACCTGGGCCAGACGCCCGGCGTCCATGCCGCGTCCGTTGTCCACAACCCGCAGCCACAAAAAGCCGTCCTGCCGGCGCGCGGTGATGCGGATGTGCAGCGGACGCTCCACGCCATCGAAGCCGTAGAGGAAGCAGTTTTCCACCACCGGCTGCAGCACCAGCTTCAGCGTTTCGGCGTGCTGGCACAGCTCCGCGGGCACGCGCAGGTCGCAGGCCAGCGGCGCGTTGCAGCGGTGGCGCTGGATCTCAAGATAAGCGCGCACGTGCTCCAGCTCCTGGGACAGGGGCACAAACTGCCCGCCCTGGATGGAGAGCCGGTACAGCTTGCCCAGGGAGGCCGCCAGCTTGCCGATATCGGGCCGTCCGGCCTCGCCCGCCTTCCAGACGATGGTCTCAAGGGTATTGTAAAGGAAATGCGGGTTGATCTGGCTGGTGAGCACCTGCAGCTCTAAATCGTGCTTGGTGTGCTCCAGCTCCACGCGGGCCTTGAGGTTGCGGTTGAGGCTGTCCAGCATGCCGTTGTAATCTTCCATCATGTGGCGCAGCTCCCCGGCGCCCGCGGGCTCCACATAGGCCTGCAGGTCGCCGCCGTCCACGCGGGCCATAGCGGCGTCCATGCGCCCGATGGGCGCCATGAAGCGGCGGTACACCCACAGCAGCAGCACCAGGCAGCCCACCACGCACACCAGCAGCACGGATAAGATGCGCCGGTACAGCTGGGCCAGCTGGGCGGCCATGGCGCCGGCGGAGGCCGCCACCACCGTCTGCCAGCCGTTGAGGGGGGACGTGGAGCGGTACAGCGCCAGCGTTTCGCCCGCCTCGCTTTCCATCTGCTGCGCGTCGGAGCCGGCCCACAGCGCCTCGGGCAGACGGCCGGTGGCCACCGCCGTCTCATCGCTGGAGGACAGCAGCTGCCCCTGCTCATTCAGCAGATACACCGTCACCTTGGCCGAGGCCACCGTCTCGGCGTACAGGTCATACAGCGTTTTTTCCTGCACCACAAAAAGATGGACATAGGGGTAATCGTATTTGGTGGGGGAGTAGATGCGGCGGCTGCCGATGCACACGCGGTCCCGCCGCACCTCGCCGTAGGGCACGCTGTTGAAGAAGTTGGTCTGCAAAGGGTACCAATAGAATTTACTCAGCCGGCGCGGGTCGAACAGCTCCAGCCCGCGCAGGATGGCTAAGGGGCCCGCGTCCTGCTGCTCCGGGTCCAGCAGGTTGAACAGCTCGCCCTTGCGCGTGTAGATGGCGCTGATGCGTGCGTGCTGCTGCAAAACGTTGTAGCTGGTGAGCAGACGGTTGTTGATGTACTGGAGGTCGATGCGCTTTTGCAGCGCCTCCTCCTCGCCGTACGTTTGCTCCAGCACCTCGTTGAGGCGCGGATCGTTGGCAAAGGTGTCGGAGGACGAGTACACACCGTTGACGAATTGATCCACCGTGCGGCTGATGGTGCCCGCGGTGCGCTGCATCTCCTGCTCCCAGTCCTGGCGGACATTGGCGCCGAACTGCACGAACAGGAAGGTGATGGCCGCCACCAGCGGCACCAGCATGGCCAGCACGGCCAGCAGCATTTGGGCGCGCAGGGTGAGGCTTTTATTTTTTCGCTTCAACGGCCCCTCCCCAGCTGGCGGCGGTATTCGCTGGGCGAAACACCGTACTTCTTTTTGAAGCTGCGGATAAAGTGGGACGTGTCCACGTACCCGCATATCCGCGCCAGCTCATAAATTTTGATGGTTTCGTCCGCCAAAAGCGCCTGGGCATGCTGCAGGCGCTTGGTGGTGAGGTAGTCGCTGAAATTCCAGCCCAGCACGCTTTTGAACATCTTGGAGACGTAGGCGGGCGAGCGCTGCACGCGGTCGGCCACGTACTCCAGCGAGACGGTGTTGGAGGCGTACTCGCGGTCCACGATGTCGCGGGCCATGGCCACGATGCCGTCGGCGGCACTCCC